>NZ_JAWDIY010000007.1:0-207042 GCF_032380655.1 Diplocloster hominis
TATCCTGCCATCCGTGTGGATACAATCTAACGTAAGTCGAGATCCATAAAGGGTAATTTTAGCAGTGAGATTTTCATCTGCTTTTTCAAACGGCATTTTACCAGATAAATTATTATTTACGTTAGTAATTGCCGTTGCATTGCTGTCCGCTTTTGCCTTCACTTCATTGATAGCGGCAACCAAATTTGTCTTGGCTGCGGTTGTCAGGCTGGAAATGGTTCCTACTGCAGTTTTGATCGGTTTAACTCCGTTTGTCCAGAATCGATTTAGTAAATTAGCTGTTATAACCTTCATTTATCATCACTCCCTTACACAAATAATCCATTGATAATATTATCAATGTCTGCCGTCGTTGCAGCCGTAACATCAGCCTTTGTGGCATATCCACTCAGATCGATATTTACGGCCTTACTTGTAACTGGAAGGGCCGTATTGTTTACTTTTACGATCTCTATCACATTGCTCTGTCCTGCAGGTGTCCCCCATTTCCCATCTCCTCGGAAAAAACTTGTTTGTTCCCCTGCCGCCGGCGCCGGCACAAGTCCATGGGTTCCGGCTACCGATGAGGTTGCCCCTTTCATATCCGTGATACCCGCCAGCTTCGTCTTTTCCGCCGATGTATAGTCGTTACTGGACAATCCCTTTCCCGACTCTTTTGCCACAAATTTTCCCGTGATCTTCGTTACCAACCCCGCAGCGAAAGCTGTCAGGTTTTCAAGTGTTACATATTTAGCCATCTACTTCTTCCTCCTTAAAATAGACTATTTATAAGTTGCTCAATTTCCTGATCGGTGATTGCTACATCGTCAAATATGCCGCCATCCTCTCCGGTGTCTACGTAGTCCCCGGATATCATATTGTCAATATCCTCGTTGGTTGCCGTGTTGAACACTGCCGTAGTATCGTCAGTATCGATATAGACGCTGGCTATGATATTATCAATATCCTCAATACCCGCGACCGCATACAGGCGGATGATCATATCATTCAGTTCCGCCAGCTGCTTCCCGTCGATCCCGCCGGTATCAATGATCCTCTGTATGCTCTCGAACCACAGCACAAGGTCATCAGCCGTCTTATTGACCTCGCGGATCGCTGTGTCGGTATCCGCTTCCCTCTGTACCTCCGCTGTCTCACGCTGACTTTCAGCCGCCTGCCTTCCGTTTTCGGCTTCTACGCGTGCTGTTTCTGCATTCTTCCGGGCCGTTTCAGCCGCCTTCCTTGCTTCTTCTGCAGTATTCCGGATGGCTTCCGCTGCTTCTCTTCCTGCCTCGGTCTGCTCGATTTTAGGGATATTCTCCTGCGCCCACCGGACGAATTCTTCCAACACAACAAACTCATTTGTACTCTCTATCGCTCCGTCGTTTATATTGCTCGGCAGCACATCCAACATGGCGATCGGGCTGGATACAACACGGTTGTCTTTTACAGCCCGGATCTCCACCATAAGCTTACCTGTGACGGCAGACATTTGGCTCGTGATGTTAAAAACGGCCTCGTTATTCGAGACCGTTAATGCATTGTTATATACCAGGGTCCCATCTGGCTTTTTAGCAAAGATCCTGGTCTCTGCCCCTGTGATATCAAAAACCGTACCATTGTCCAACAGGCGAACACCGATCTGTCGGCCGGTATCGTACTGCTTGCATTTGATTATTGGGACGATCTCAGCCTTATACAGATCCACTGTTACATGTCTGACTGTTTCCACCTACATCACCTCTCTACATATCAGTTATAATCCCGCCTCTGACGGTGATCGTTCGCCCGTCAATAGTAAAAGATCCTGTTTTCCCCTGTCCGCTCCCGGTTGCAAATCCATCCTGCGCGGTGATGGTCCCCTCGCTGCGGATCGACGCCATATCGCCACTTTTCCGGACATTTATACTTCCGGCCATATCCAGCATGGGAGTATCCAAAAGCGTTGTCAGCTGGAAGATATAATTACCGGACGCATCCGCAACACGGATGTTACTTCCTACAATCTCTGTTTTCTTCCCGCTTTGCGACTGTACTCGGAATTTTGCACTTTTACCGTCATCCTCAAGGTTTATTTCTACTCCGGAAAGCTTACCCTTTTCAATGTCAATTCCGTTTACGTCCATGGTCACGATCGCAGTGCCGGCTGCATCCTTAAGCGTGATTGTGCCATCCTCATTGGCCTGGCCACCTGCGATTATGTCAGTACCTGTGATCGTGACCCCGGACAGGGTCCCACCGCTGATCCGCTCCGCCATCATCGTGCCGGCCACGATCAGATCGGCTGCAAAGCCTTTTCCTGTCCCAAACGTCCGCCAATCCCAATCACGATCATCTGCTGTCCGACCAGAGGCGATCTGGAAGCCCTGCGTCCCCAGGCACATGGCCCCAAAGGTCGGGCTGGAAGGATCCAAATCCTCAAACAAAATCGCCCTCACATCTTGCGCCGGCGCAATAGATTTTTGTGCCCTGAGCTGCGCCTTCATTGCGTCAATGACTCCGGTTATTTTTTCTGCCTTTACTTCTCCAGCGCCCGTTGTGATACCATCGATTCTCCCGGCAGTATCGCTTAGCCGGCCGAAATAATCCTCCTTAAAGTTTCCCAGCTCAACTTCGGTATTCCTCCGCCCGATGCAATCATAGACTACTCGGATCGCCTTTGCGTCTACATCAATGTCGATCCCCTTATGCCGGCAGTGTACCGTGTCGCCCAGGCCTACTGTTTCCAGAATGGCATAGTCTGCGTATTCGTCCGTGTTGGCCAGCTGGACCATATTCACCTTATAGTTTACTTCTGGTAGATCACATCCCGTCTCTGCGTACGTATCCCGTGCCCGCGCCCCAATCACACCCCGAACCTGGGAGAGAAACGGGTAAGCATCCTCATCGTTCGGATCGTCCTGCTGCCATTTGACATCCTCATATTTGATTTCACTCATATAGATATTTGCATACCGCCCGATATTCGGGCTATCCACCCATGGCGTCGCTCCGTCTAGCATCCGGCCGTTATAGGCGACCGGGACAATGCGCGTGACGATATTGTCATAGCTGATGTTCTCTTCTATGGCTTCCAGGTTCCGGCCGAACTCAACTCTGACTCCGTAATCGCCGCCGGCCCGGTCATTGATAACGACGGTATGGTTGTTGAAGATACATTCACCGCCCCAACGGTTCAAGAAACTGTTCTCGTCGTCACCCATCAGGGCATTGAGGATGTTCATCCTTACGTAATAGGCCGTATTGTGTATTGATATGTTTGAACTCCCGGTAAACTTTGTTCCAACCAGAATAATATTCAAAGCATTCTGGCCGTTTTTCCCGGTCGGTCTGACATCCAGCAGTATGGTATTCCGGCAATCAAAAAAGATCGGCCTAGCATATGCCGTTACGCTCTCCATATTCTTAACCGTTTGGTAAATCCGGAATAGCTGGCGTTCACCGACGAACGTCGGACAGCTGATCACATTGTCTGTTTTAATGTACTTCCAGCGCCCTTCATCATCGATCAGGTGCTCAAGAGTCAGTTCCCATTCTCCATTGAGGACAGCTTCCAAACTGCAGGCCACAGGTGTCAGCGTCAAATCACCGTTTTGCTCGTATCTCTCATTCTGTTTTAAATAAATCTGTATCATAGGCTCCTCCATCTCGGTTTCAATGTGACCAGAAATCCTACCGTTGTAGTGATCGTGTTCAGGCCAGGCTTAAGCCATAAATCGTCATAATCTCCGGTTGTCTCCGCATTCATAATCGTTTTGTCCTGCCGGTATGCAATCATCAGATCAGTATCGATCGTAGCATTCTGGCCAACATTGATGGATACTTCCTTCCCGTTCACAGCAATCCGGCATACGCCTTCCCCCTCAATGTAATAGATCGGATGCGATACCTCATAATTGTTATACAGATCTACTGCAGGTATTTCGTATTCCCCTTCGATTGCATAAATGTAAGGGCTACATGTGAATATTGCTGAAAACTCACCCATTTTCTTGATTGTCCGTTCCGTGTCGGTGATCTCCACGTATTTGGAAATTCGGAAGAAGTCTGGATCGTCACTGAATTGCAACCGGTTCACCCCAGGAGCCAGAAGCCATTTCCGGCATTGACGGAAGCGTTCCGCCCATTGATCCTTCGGTGCCCGGAATCCGAATGGTATTTCGATCTCTATGTCCTCATACGTTCCGGTATGGGCGATCAGTTCACCGTCTCTCCCAGGCACTCGATAGCTTTCTATGATCTCTACCGGCGCCGGGATATCCGGACGCCGGGTCACAATTATGCCTTTGTCCTTACCGGTGTAACCGGCATATTCGATATCAAACACCTGCTGTCACCCCTTTCGCCACCCAGCGATTGTTTTGTTTCCGAGATATCCCATCCCTGGCAATCTCCACGATCTCTGTCCTTGTGTACACTCCATTGTTATATATGGGCAACTCAATCACGATTTTCTCGCCTCCGGCCCCACCTGTATCACCTGGCACAGATCTCCTTCCTCTCCCGGGCGCCGCCTGGTAATCAAGTGATCTGCTGATTATCCGGTTTACATCCACCATCTTCGTTTCATATCCACGGCCAAATCCCTCCGCGGTGTATTCCCCGATTTTTGCAAATACTTTGGATGGAGACTGTATATCAAGTTTTGTCCTCGCAGCTCTAACGGCAGCATTGCACATATCCTCTACTGCTGCCACGACGCCTGATTTTCCGGCCCGGATTCCGTCTTCCAGTCCTTCCGCCATGTTTAAGCCGTCAGAATACAGACTCGGGATATTACTGGCCGCTCTATATGCATCGTTTGCAAGTTCTCTTGATGCAGTTACAGCCTTATTTCTGCCGGTGTTAATCCCCTGTCCGATTCCTTCCGGTATATTGCGCCCTGCAGGTGCGTACCGGTATGATGCACATGCCATCGTGGTGGTTGCAAACAACATATCTGTCACAGCTTTCATAGCATTCAGCACTTTATTCCGCGTGCCTGTAATCCCTTCTGCGATACCCGTCACCGCCGACACGCCAGATCCTCGGAGTCTATTGTTATCTAAGTTGATCTTCGCATTGTCAATGAGAGATTGTGTAACAGATTGGAAAGCTTCTTTTACGTCCTCCTTTCCATCGTTCAGTCCATTGATCAGCCCCAGATTCATGTTCCGACCTATCTCTGCTGTTTTCCACGATGGGGAATGCGTTCCTGCTCCTGTTGCGGTGCTATCTACAGCTGTCTGTCCCACACCTTCCCCAGCAGTTTTTACCTCCGATGTCTGGGCATTCATTGCATCAACAAGGCCCTGTACGGTATCTACTCCCATTGCCGCCATTGCCTGCGTAACATTTTCCTTTCCCCCGTTCAGTGCTTCCGTGTAGGATTCCAGCATCCCCTGAACGCTATCATCAACGCCACTTTTCATATCCAGGGATTCCGCCCACATGTCAGATGCTTTTTTAAGTTCATCATCCGACATTTTAGCGAACGCGGCCACGTAGTTGGCCCCTTCTGGCCCCATTTCTGCCAGATGTGTTAGAAGGTTATCGTTGATACCACGCTCGGACAGTTCGCCCATGTTGTCGGCCCATTTTGATACTCCGTCAATCTGTGATTGCATATTATCAAGAAGCTTTTGCGTAGAAATCTCTGCGCCGCCATTGAATTCTTCGAACATATTCATCTGGTTTTCAAGCACTCCTGACACTGTCTCCTGCATCCCGGTATAGGTATCCGCTATTCCCTGCGCTGCTGCCTGCATATTAGCCGCGGCCGTCTGCTGTGCTTCCGCCGCTATACCTGCAGCTCCGGCGTTCGTAGTCAGAGCGTCGGTGCTTCCGTTTACTGCTTCCGTATTCCCCGCTACGGATGTAGTGACGTCTCCAATAGTAATACCATACTCTGCAAGCTGCTCCTTCACCGCCTGTTCAGATACACCCAAATTATCCAGCGCCGCTTGATTGGTCAGCATAGCTTCTTCGTTTTTTTCCTGGGCCGCCGTCAGTTCTTTATAGGACTTTCGCGCATCACTTTTTCCGGTAATCCATGCTGTTACTGGTTCCATAGATGTAATGATCAGGTCATTTTCTTCTTCCAGTAGGCCGTTTACTTTACCTTGTATCTCTTCTTGCTGTTGCTGCAGCTTAATTTTTTCAATCTCAAGCTTCGTACGCTGTTTGATCATGTCTATGGCATATTCCTGCGCAGCCTGGACCTCGAGATCCTTTTTATTCAAAGAAATATGATCCCTGATTTCATCATTGGTCATATTAAGCTTTCTGGCCTGCTCGTCGTAAGCAAGATTCAAGTTTGGTACTAAGCTGTTCAATTCAGCAACATATTCCTTCATTACCGCTGTCTTTTCATTGCTGTTTTTAACATTCTTATCCAGATTTTCGATCCTTGCAGCAAGGGTTTCCGCATATTGTGACTGCGCTTGGATTTCTATTGAGTTATCAGCATATGCAGAAATCGAATCTCGTGTAGCATCCGCGGCCTGGTTCGCAGAATCGACCACCTTTGCATTTGCATCGGCCAACATCTGCACATCTGCAGAAGCCTCTCCCGCACTACTTGCATAGGCTACAACCGCTGTTGTCACTCCCACAATCGCTGTCGCAATAAGAACGTACGGATTTGCATTCGCAACCACGTTATATATCTTTTGTGCTGCTGTCGCTCCTTCGGTTGCCGTAGTCAATCCTTTTGTTGCTGTCACTACCGTACTGATTACACTGGCGGTCTCCCAGGTAGCATAGGCGGTACCAACGGCGGTAACGAGCGGAGCCAATTTATCTGTGTTGTCTATCAGAAACTCGATTCCATCTTCCGCCACCGGAAGGAATTTTTCCAGTAATGGTCTAACCACCTCTTTTTGAAACGTCCGGCCCAGCTGCTCATACTTACTTTCCAGCGTGTCATATTTTACATCTTTAATGCTTTCCATAGTACCCTTCACGTCATCATACTTGGTATTCACCTTATTCAGCGACGTGATCACCTTCATGGCGTTGTCCTCGCCTAATGCGCTCCACGTTGTGCTGGCAAAAGTTAGGGCTTTCTGTTGATTCTCTGCGTTTGCCAGATCATTGATGACAGAATAGAACACATCCCGGGCCGTTGCCTTGCCAGCTTGCCATTGCTTAAATAACCCCTTTGTCCCCGCTGAGAATGAATCCAAGTTTTCTTCAATCCGACCGTCAGAAAGTGAGATCGTAAATTCCTTCACGAAATCGTTGACTTTATCTAAGTTATAGGCACCGGAAGACAGGCCATTATCCAAGATCGCAAACATTTCTTTTGCTGAAAAACCAGCCTGTCCCCATAGTTGCCCATATTCTGTTATGTTGTCTGCAAGCTCTCCTGATTTATCCAGGCCGTTCTGTGCCCCGCTTGCCATCAGATCGAAAGCCTCTTCTGATGACAGCCCCATGTTTGTTACCAGGGAATCAACGCCGCGGATCGTCTCGCTTAGGTCCATCCCAAAAACATCATCCATGGCTATCCCGTTTTCGGTCATTTGCTTGATCTTATCCGGATCGATCTCGTTCGTGTACTGCCGGACCAGAGCCATCGACCGCGCCACGCTGTCCATACTGTCGCCGTAGTTGCTGCTGTAGATATCATCCATCACGGACCGATATTTCTTCATCTCGGCTGCGCTGGCTCCGGTACTGGCCTGCAACTGCTTCTGCGCAGATTCCAGCTGTGTTACTCCGGATAACGCTTCCCCAGTGACACTCTTTGCAAAGTCGGTCGCCGTATTGATCAGGTTCGTCTTGATGACGGTCCCATAGCTGATTGTAACTTCCTTGGCTTCCTCAACCTGTTTGCCAAATTCATCTATGCTCTTAGCACACTTATCTGTGGACTCTTCCGCCTCTTTCATGAGCGCGGCGTTTTTGTTAAGTTCGGAATTAGCCTTGATCGTCTGAGCCTTCGCTGTATTCAGCTTTGTCTCCCAGTCCTTGATCCGGCCTCCGGCCTTTTGATAGACTTGCTCACCTTTCTCTACAGCTGTGCTAAGGTCTTTTACTACTTTTTCCTGTTCTTGCAATTCATCAGCCGTACTCTCGGAGCTTTTTTTCATCTCTTCGAGCTTATCTTGGGCCGCCTTTAAATCCGTTTTATACTGCTGCAGTTTTCCGCCCACTGCATTATAGGATTCTTGGGCATGATCCAGGGCTTTCGTGATCTCGGATTCTTTCTGCTTCTGTTCGTCCAGGATTTTCCCCAGGACCGTGTGCTTCTTCTGCAGGGCTTCCAGGGAGTTTGCCTGTCCTTCACTTTCAGCCTTCACAAGACCCATTTCTGATTTTAAGGACGTCAGGCTTTTATTGCAGTTCGTCACTGCCGACTTAAATTCTTTTTCACCATCCAAGGTGATATAAGCGCCAACTTTACTTTGTTTCTTCTGCGCCATAGGCTTCCCTCCCGTAAAAATACATACAAAAAACCGCCTGCTTTCACAGACGGTTTAGATTCTTATTCGATTACTTCTTTCTTCGGTACACCGGCCTGGACATCAGGCGGCCGATCGGGCTACTAATCAGCATCACGATTCCGCCGAGCACGAACAAACTTCCAGCAGCTTTTATTGATACAAACAAGAGGACAATACAGATCACCAGCCATATACTCATGATCGGATGCATTTTCCACATCATTGACAAATATTTCATGTGATCACTCCTCCCCTTTTGTTTTATTATATCACGCCGGCGGCTATAAGTCACGCGGAGATACTCGCTTTTTTTCTTCTTCCCATAGCCCCTGCTTGGTCTTGAAATTGTGGAGTTTTCGGTACTCAGTAAATACCGCATACCACTTTTCATAATACATGTGGGAAACGTCTTCCTCTGTGTAACCCATGTCCATGGATACCGCCACTATCCACGCAAAGTTAACCTTCTGATCCTCTCCTTCCGGATCATCTGGGTCATCGTCATCCTCTACGTGGTTTCCTCGTTTTTTGGGTCTTCAAAACACCTGGAAAATTCGTCATGCACCAGATCCGCCAGCTTCATATATGGCATATCTACACAACGGAGTAGTTCTTCCCTTTTTATCTCCTTACAGGGTTCATTCTTTTTAGCCGCCTCGATATCCATACCTTCCGTGACCATCCAATACAGTGCGTCATTTACCGCCTTGACACTCGGCAGTTTTGACTTTACTTTTCGGATTCCGCTATCATTCAAGACCTCTTCTCCGTTTTCATCCAGCACTGGTTCCCATGAGATGATTTCACGCTCAAATTTTGCGATTGATCCATATTCATTCTGGATACGTTCCAGGACCAGCATATCGCACTTGATCGGGTATTCGACTCCGGACAATGTTACATGATTTAGCTTATCAAACATATTTCCTCCTTATTGGGCCGCCGATCCGACGGCCCGTAAGCATCGATTATTTTTTAGCCTGGAACACTGCATCCGCAAAGGTTAACCGGATCACACTGATGTTATCCACCCTGATCTCAAATGTATCGCCCTGCGTCACCCGGAACACATTGTATTCATCCCAGGGGATATCCTTCTTGGCCGGAGCACCATTTTTGTAGAAGGACATCTTCTCGCCCTTCTTTTCCAGACGGAACGGGAAGTAGTATCCTTCCTGCTCTTCGGCTTTCGAAGAGAATCCGGTATACCCGGTTAAATGTTTGAACGTTCCAGTGACCTTCCCATCTGAACCTACTTCCATTCCCGGCTCGATCATATCTGCAATGGACATGTCGTACAGAATCTTGGAACTGGCCGGGATCGTCACCATCCTACCAGACATTACATTCAGCCAGGAGATCGCTTCCGTCATGGTATCGAACGTTCTGACCTCTTTCCACCTACCGTCTGGCAGAGCCATAGCCTGCCCGGATACGCTTGGTGTCTGGTATTCGATATTATCACCCTTTGTACTGTAGGACTCTGCTCCCTCTGTGTATTTCGTCTTATAAAGCCACATGGCAGTATACTTCCGCTTCCCGTCTATCTTTTCTGTTACATAAAAACCAGTCCCGACAAACTCAGATTCGTCCTCTGCTCGATACGTTACACTTTGACTGGATTCATCTTCCGTAACTAAATGCCCAAACATTAGTTTATGAGCTTGCATAGGCAATGTGGATGTATTTAATGTTACTTCTGCATTCTTGAATTCTTTGTCATAATCAGCCATGATGTTGTCTGCTTGAAGGCTTCCTTCCGCATATTGCCGCGTAATTTCCACTCCTATTGCCTTTCCGCATATAAATGCATCTGTATATCTCGCCTCCTCCTCGTTTATCAGTTTTGCTATGATGGGCTTTGCTAATCCAATGTATGACATTACTTATTCCTCCATTTCTTCAATGTTACACGAGAAGCACAGATGGTAATACTTGCTGTCCTTCTCGTACATAGTTTCAATATCTGTTACCATGAACCCGGCTTTCCGCAGGGCCTTCCGGATCCTGACCCGCTGCTCAGAATAATCATGACGCGTATAAAGATGGACCTGCATATAGCAGGCCCATGCCAGGTCCTCATTATCGCCGTACACTACCGCTTCTTCAATCTCCGGGTTATAAACGATGAATTCATCCGGCGGACGTTCCTCCGGGCAGCACAGCGGCCAGATATCCGGTACGATTTCCTTTAGTGCCGTCTCGATCAGTTGATTTACTGTCACTTCCCTGTCTCCTTGTCGAATTCTTCCTGCATGATTTTTAAGCATTCCGGTTCTGCGATCTTAATTGTCTTCGTAAGTACCGCGGTCGCCGCCTGCTTCGATGTCCCATAGTGCAGATACGCCAGCTTCTCATTATTTCTCATGCCGTTCCGGTCTTTCCCTTCCGCCGACGCAGCCACATAATGCCCGCCTTTATAAGCCAGCGGCTTCCCTGCCTTAATAGAGTTCACAAGATCGCCCTTTGCGTATCCCCGGTTCGCCTCTTTTTTGACCTGCTTTTTCAGCTCGTCTTCCAGGGTTGGGACTGCTGCTGCCAGCATCTTCGGAGCGATCCGGTCGATCAGACCCAGGTTATATAGCTGCCTGGCCATATCATCAAATTTGTATGGCTCGAATCCCAAGGCTAACCCTCCTTACAAACGATCTCAATCATGGACTTCCCGGCCTTATAGGTACGTTCGATATCGTATTTCTGGCCATCATACAGTACCTTTGTTGCATATTCCGGAATTCCTGCAGCTGTCAGGTGCCTGGACAGCTCAAAGTCTTCCTGCCTCGTTTTCAGGACGGTCTTGATCTGGATCCCGGCCCTGGCCGCCTCGTAGTGTTCCGAACGTACTGCAGATTTTTCTTCCACATAGATATCTACCCGATGCTCTGTTTCAACCGGAAATCCGTTCGGGTTTTTACCACGTTCCACCCAGATCAGCGTTGCTTCCTCCATCGGCTTTTCCTCCCTGCTTATAGTCTCCGGACAGTGACATGGAATCACGGAGAGATTCATATGCTTTCTGAAACCGCTCCGCGTTATCGTCATACCCGTAGTTCCCTTTACAATACAGGCGGATCGCCTGCCGGTATAACGGATCTGTTTCATTCCCGTATATACCGACACGCATCATATCCTTCTTGCAGGACTCCACTAAATCCTTGATCTCTTCGTCCGCATCCCCTGACTTAACCCGTATATTTTTCTTTAATTTCTCTACCAGCTCATCCACGGTTTAACACCTCCAGTAATTTTGCCTTAGTCATGTTTCCGTATCCGGTTATTCCTTTGGCCTTCGCCACCTCTTTCAGCTGTGCTGCGGTGTATGAGCTGTCATAGGTTACGGTGCTATTGTTTCCCGCCGGCGCCGCACGGCTGGTTATTCCCCCGCCAAGTTAGAAGCTGGCGCAGGAGAATCCGCATATTTCAGCAGGACGTGTGCTTTGGATGTGACCATGGTTCCGTCCACAATGGCATAAGCGCAGTAGTCCGTCACCCGGTCTTTTACATGATCCTCAAGCGTTACCGTCAGTTCTTTATTTACGTTTGCCGTATAACCCCTGGACGCATTGGACATCAGGATCTCGCCATCCAGCATGGAATCGTCCTCTTTCACGGACATTCCCAGGACGTTGAACCCTCCGCCTTTGGTTACATCGGCGATCAGGATCGGCCGGCCGTTCTGGTCCTTTACATTTGCCAGCTCCGTCCAGATCGTTACCGAATTCGCATAGATGGACATTCCGCTTGTGTACCCGCTCTTTACCTTCGCCCTGGCTTTGATGATATCCGTATATCCAAGGGCGTCTTTGGTATATTCCACAATCTGCGGGGTACCGGTCTCTTTCCCCAGCGCTGTCACAATTCCCAGCGGCTCCGCCTTGAAAGTTTCTCCCGCCCCTGGCTGCCCCTTACCGTGAGTAGCGCCGTATCCGAGTGCTGCACCCATCTTCTCCGCCATCCGGCGCTGGATATACGGTAAGAATTCATCCATGGCCATTTCCTTGAGCTTCCAGGATACCGTAATCGCCCTGGACAGTTCGCACCCATTCAGGGTCAGTTCCTTAAAGGTTTCCTTCCCGTCATCTGTCTTCGTTGCTTCATCATACCAAGCTGCACCCGTGGACGTATCGGCCATAATCATGGTCAGGATCCCGTTCACGTAGGTTTTGCTGATGTCATTCCAGTACGGATACAGTTCCCCGATCTCCGTCCAGATCCCCGACGTTACCGTTTTCGGGATAACAATTCCGGTATTCCCCGTGGTATGAGTAAAAGCTTCATTGACCAGCTTATAAGCCTGGGTTTCTGCATCCGTCATGGATTTTCCCATCATGGACTTCGCCCATGCTGTTTTGTAGGACTCGGATGCATAGTCAACCGGATCCTGCTCTGTGTTGGTTCCATCCATCCGGACACCTGTACCTGTGATGGCAGGTGCCTGTACTCTTCCTTCCGCTGCAGCGTCTGTCAGGTTCTGCATATTCAGCGCCTTCGGTTCCCCTTCCAGTGCTTTCAGCTCTGCACTTGCCTTTGCTTCTGCCTCGAAGGACTCATCCAGATCTTTGATCTCCTTCATTTTCGTGTTGCCCTCTTCGATTTTCCCGGCGCTGATCAGCTGCTTTGCCTCATTCAGCATCGTGGATCGCTTGTTCATATACTCTTCTCTTGTCATTTTACTTCTCCTTCCAATTCCAATAATTTTAAGTTTGCGATTGCCTGTTCTCTTTCCGGCCACATGGCTAATGTTCTGGCCCGCTCCATCTGTTCCTTCGACGGAAGGCTGATCAATCCTGCCACCATTTGCACCGTTTTTTTCTGTTCAAACATCACTTTGTCTATCAGGCCCTTTTCCACCGCCTGCTGCGCGGTCATCCAGGTCTCGTGCTCCATCATGGCCAGCGCATCTTCTTTACCCATGCCAGACTTTTCCATGTACGCTGTGCAAAGTGCCTCATCTGCAGTTCTTAATAATTCTGCAGTATGTTCCATCTCTGTGTGATTTCCGCTTACGCTTGTGGATACACAATGCACCATCATAAGCGCTGTCGGTGACATTTCACTGTATCCCGCCATGGCGATTATAGATGCAGCACTGCAGGCCTCCCCAGTGATGTAAATCTTCACCCCTGGTCCGTGGCCGCGCAGCATCGTATATATTTCAGATCCAGCGCTTACAGCACCGCCCGGCGAATTAATATAGACCTCATGTTCTTCATGCGGTCCCTCCGTCAAATATTTCCGTACATCCTGCGGGCAAGTGCTGTCCATGCCAAATAGGCTGTAATACCATTTGTAATCATTCGGGATGATCACACCCCGGATGTCGATTCTCGCCACTTGTCTTTCCCTCCTTTCCTGCTGACAATAACTGCCGGATGATATCCGCCATCTCGTGACAGTTTTCTGTGTTCATCTTGTTCAGCGTTTCTTTTACCAGATTGACTACCTGGGTATCCAGACGCCGGATCGGTTCATCCCCGCCTTCCACCGGTGCCATGTTCATGGTCTGCCGCCATTCATTTGGTGTCATGGCTCCACGATCCACCATAGCCTGGAAGGCAAGCTTTGTGGTCAAGCTGGCACACTGCAGGTTCTTGGCCTCGTATACAATCCGGTTCCCGAACCCCCGCTCCTTCCGCGTAAACAGGCGGGTTGTATATACTCCGCCCAGCTGTACAACAACGGGTTCTATCTCCGCCTCGTAATAGGCATTCCACTCGTTTTCTGTGAAATCTGATTGAACGATCTTTTTATTCACATTAAAAAAAGAGTAGATCCTGTCGATTGTTTTGTCGGTCTGCGCGGCGTTTGGTACATAATCCTTTGGTTCGATCCTGATCGCGTCTGCTTTCGAATCTACACCGGCTGCGCCCATTGTTTCGCTCTCCACCGCCAGATAGTTTCTTACGAAATCTTCCACATTTTGCTTCACGTCTTCCGGCCTTAACGACTGCGTAAATTTTAATAACCACCGCACGATACCGCTGTTTTTAATTGCCTTAATGATTCCCTGGTCGATCGTTCCGATGACTTCCATCATCCCCTTAAGCGCAGGCGCGGGGCTTTCACCGAAAACATCGTGGCTATTGTAATCCTGCCGAAGATGTATGATATCCTCGTATGAGAATGTGCCGGTATTCCCATTTCGGTACTGGAATTTCAGATAAAGGTTCCCTTGCTTATCATAGATCGCTTCCGCATAAACACATGGTACCGGGTACAGCTGCACCGGCAGGCCGTTTTCGTCCCGGATAATCAGGATGAAGGCATTGTTATTTAAGCATAGCTGCGTCGCAATCTTCTCCTGCATCATCTGGCCAGTCATATATGGGTTTGGTTCTTCCAGTAGGAAGCGGATCCGCGCATCCGGATTTACCTTCAATCCATTTTTCGGGTCATCCCGTATATGCTTTCCAACCAGCTTCCCGATCGCCTTGACCTTCGGCCGGATGCAGGCCCGAACGATGTCACTTTCATATAGCTTTCCGTTCCAGGAGTAGTAATGCTCCTGGTAGGTGGTCAGCATTGCCAGCCGATCCTTTGCATCTACTGTCGGCTCCCGGTTCCGGTTTTTCCATCTGTCCATTAATTTCATCGGTATCCTCCTTTTTGGTACAAAAATAACGCCGTCTCAGGCGTCAGATCATTGACATATATTCATTGATGTGGTCTTCCAGCACCACATATGCATCCAGCAGGGCCGCGGTCCCATCAATCCTCCGACGTGGCTTACTGGTCTTAATTGGCTGGATGTTATCGTTTTTATCCACGTCAACCGCGGTATTGCATAGGCACCATTTATCGACCGGATTGTTATTGTATACAATCAGGTTGTTTTCCAGATCAGCCCCGAGGTTCTTCATGGGCTGCGACAAGGTTTTCTTGCCCTGGCTCACTGATATCATACTGTCGCGGCCGAAGTAATCCCGCATGTCCTCCACGAAATAGGACGCGCTCCATGCATCATATCCGATCCACGGCAGGTAAATGTCCTGCTGCTCCTGGATCTCAACGAACCACGCCTTTACATCCTTATAGGAGATCTTATTACCCTTACAGATACGGACGTATCCTTTTTCGATCCAGAAATCGTATGGAACTTTATCTTCCTGTACTCTCTTATCTACCAGGTCTTCCGGGATCCAGTACATTGAGAGCACATAGACATGTTCGTCATCCGGCACCTTAAACAATACTTTAGCTGCTGTCAGGTCCGTTGTAGCGGAAAGATCTGTCCCGCCTATACCGTAGCGCGGTTTCAGCACTTTCACATCGTAGGTCATGGTGTTATTTGCCTGTTCGAACGTCAGCCAGGCCTCCGAAGAAGTTTCCCGGATGTTAAATTCTTTACAAATCAAGTTCTTCACCAGGAGCGGGTTCTTCTTCGCCTTCTCCACTTTATCCCGCAGGGTCCCAATATTTTTGATAGTCCCAAGCCCAGGGTTCGCTTTTACCCAACACTTCGGGTCCGTCCACTCCTTGCGGCTGTCCAACTCGTAGATGAAAGCGATAAACCGTTCATCCTTATACCCATCCGGATCGAAATATCCGTTGATGACATCTGTGGCCTCATCATATTTCTGGTCGTAGATATCTTCCCGGATCGTCCCGGCCGTAGAGGTAATATAGACAAGCGGCTGCTCCCTGGCAGATACTCCGTCGGCCATGATATCGTACAGCGCCTTTCCCTGCTTCCATTGATGGATCTCATCCATGAGCACACAATGGATGTTCAAGCCATCCAGCGTGTCACTATCTGACGCCAGCGGCTTGAATACCCCATCATTAAAATCCGTATCCATTTCAGCCACCAGGGTACGGACCCGCTTTTTCAATGTCGGTGATTTATTGACCATCCGTTTGGATTCCAGCCAGATGATCTTACTCTGATCCTTTTTCGTGGCAACTGCATATACTTCCGGTCCCATCTCGCCGTCTGCGATCATCATGTAATTCCCGACGATGGATCCCAGCAGGGACTTTCCATTTTTCTTCCCGACAATCAGCAGTGATTCCCGGTATTTCCGGTTTCCTTCGATGTCGATAAAACCAAAGATGGCTGCCAGGTGAGCTTTTTCCCATAGTTCCAGTCGGACCGGCTTCCCACCGTATTTCCCTTTCGAGTGCCTGCAGTAATTTTCTGCAAACTCTAGGATGTGGTTCGCTCGTTTTGGGCTGTAAAAATATTCGTCCTGGTGTTCAATATCATAAGCCAACTTTTTGTATGTGCGCCGGATCTTATCGCACACCGTGATCTTACCAGACTGGATCCCCTCCCAATATTCCAGAATGGGGTTATAGTCTTCTGGATATTTAACCATCACGTCCATTCACAAAGTCCTCGAATCCATCCTGGTCTTCTTTCCCCTTCTGCCCTTTCGGAAGCAGATCCGTAAGCTGCTTGATGGTCCCCATGTAGTTCTTGATCATGGTATTGTAAACCTCAACCTCAGAGCATTTCTTTACCCCTTTTTGGTTCGCGCCATTCTGGTATTCTTCGGTATATCCCTTCTCGTTGATGATTTTACGCAGCTCATAAAGAGAAGCCGCCATGAAGGCAGCCTCGTTAATCAGGGAATCCGTCGATTTTTTTGTTTTCGCATCCAGCCTGGTATAAATCCCGGCAAGTTTTCGCTTTTCCGCGCTTATGATCTCATCCTTCGTCATTTCCTCATAGCTCTTTGCTTTACCCACTTAATCACCTTCTTTTCCAACCTGTATTTACCCGACACGCTCCGTTACCCGTGATTTTTCTCTTGATTTGCGCCATGGGGACCTACACCGTCGCATATGCTAACCCGTGTATTCTCTGGATGGTAGACAGTGGTCTCCAATCGAAAAAAATGAATGCTTTTTTCAGGGGGGAGTCACGGTTCGCGGCACAATCTCACCATCCACAAAGTCATATTCCACCAATCCCGGAACCTCATTAGACTGGGCATTCTCTTTTTGATGGCAGACATGACAGTCATACTTAAGATTCCGAAAGCTCAATGTAATGTCCGGATCATTGATGTTATCCGGTGTCAGCTCTGTCTTGTGGTGGACAATGTATCCAGGTTCATCATGGCAGCTCTCGCACATGCCGCCATCGATCGATACCCGATGCGCAATGTAGGCTGCCCGGCAGCGCTTCCATTGCTTACTGTTATAAAATACTTTGGCAAATTCTTTAGCCATTCTTATCATCCTTATGGCTTATCTCGAACTTTAGTTTCAATCTGCTGTCAACTATGACACACTTATGACCTGTTTTCTCTTCTAAGCGCTTTTCTTCTAAATCCCTGTCCTTTGGACTTAATGGAATCCTTGATTCAAACATTAAAACACTGTTAGCTTTAAATATCCTCTGTATGCTTAGTTCCTTTAGATAATCATACTTTTCTTCCATGACATTCCTCCCAAACAAAAAGAGCGACAGGATATCCCATCGCTCTCATACTTTGTACATAGTACCATTATAACTTTTAAATTTTACTATGTAAATGTCATCTTTTTTTCATATTTTTGTCACGATCCTGCTGCCATTACTACATCATCATTACAGCTTCAAAACCTCATATCCCCACAATAAAGGAGATAATTCTCGTAGAATACCGGTTACCCACCGGCGTGGTGAAGAATATCCACATTGTAACTCCTTCGCAATCACTTCATAAGTCTTTCCCTCAAAGAAATATAATTCGAATGCTTTATATTCTACCTCCCTCCCCTCCTGTTGCCTTCTTTTATAAATCTCATTCACCATGATATCAATATGTGAAGTCATCAGCATTGATTTAATCTTGCTACTTCTTATTGATTGGATATATGTGTGCTTTTGCGCCTCAGTCATTCCCTCTAATTTTAATTGCTCTCCTTCACATATACTTTTCTCAATATGTATAGCCACGTCTCTGTATATTTTCATAACTGCAAATGTATCATGATATTTGTCCTTCTTTTTTTCTTTAGCCTCTTCTTTTTTGTATTCTTTTATCGCCTGTTTAGCAGCCTCTTCGGCTATGTTTTTTAGTTCTTCTTTTGTCATCATCACCACGTTATTCATTTCCTCTCTCCTTCTGCTTATGCTACACATCTATTGAACATATATTGGATCTCTTCCGGCTCGATCGTAATGTAGCAAGCCTCTGTTACTTGGGTCGATGCGTGCCCCAGGATCTCTTTGATGTATTCCAGGCTGCATCCATTCCGATGCAATGTTGTGGCCAGCGTCTTTCTGAAGATATGCACCGTACAATTTTTCTGTATCCCTGCGCGGACTCCTAGGTTTTTGGTGATCTTCTCGGCGTTCTCCCGTCTCATCCGGCCGCACTTGCTCGGATCATCATAATTACGGACGAACAACGCCGGATTATTGTCCTTACGAATCTTAAGGTAGTTGATCAGATGCACCCGCGCTTTCGGGGTTAAGAACACGGTACGGTATTTCCGCCACTTCTCCCCGCAGACCTGGACCGTGTTATGGTTGAAATCAACATCCAGAATATCAAGATTAATCAGCTCTCCAACCCGAACCCCTGTCGAAAGGAGAAATTCCAGTAAAGCCCTCTCCAACTCGTTCCGACAAGCCGACCGAATATTTTCCTTTTCCTCTTCCGACAAATATATTTTTTTTCTTGCCTCTGGCTTGATATTTTTCAGGCATGCTACCGGATTAAATGATGCATACTTGTTTTCGATCGCCCAATTGTAAAAGCTTGATATGTACAGACGCTTGTTGGACTGTGTGGTAACCGATACCTTATCTTTTAGCATGTAAAAATACGCTTTTATATCCGATTTCTCCACCTGATCAAAATCCTTCTGCACGTAATCCAGCATCCGCCTGGTTTCATTGACATACTGCCTGATGCTCTTCTCCCTGACGTTCTCAAGCTTCTTGTCCGTCTCAAACTCGTGTATGATATATTCGTTTCGGCTCATACTTACTGTAGAAAGTTCTGTACACTCCTTCTCGATCTTCACCCCTTGCAGAGTTATGATCAGCACCTGTTCCAACTTCCTAAGATCCTGGTTTTCCAGTACAATCGACATAGCGGTCAGTATCTGCCTGATTATTTGTTCTTTTTCATTCATGCGCTTTTTCTCCTCTTTTGTATGTATTGCTTAAGGAGTATAAAAGTGCTATAATATCCTTAAGCAGTAGCTTGTGGTAGGTTTTCATCTTGGCGGGTGATCTACCACTATTTTTTTATTTTGTGTCCGAACATTCATTCGCAACATATGTTCGGTTCAGGCTGATTTTTTTGGTCCCAGGTAAACCGGGACCTTAGTTTTTATCCTGACATGGTTTAAGCATAACCTCTTGTTGAACCATGCTCTTCCCAAAATTCTCCATGATTTCCGAATTGGTATATTCTTCCGTTTAACGGGGATTCCGTTATTAGTAAGATTGTGCTGTCTTTCCATCCATTTTGTTTTGCCACATGTATTACCTCCTCAAATGTATAATCAAGACTTTTCTCGTTTCCAGGGAAGATCTCAACACATTTATCACTAAATATAATTTTTATATCATCTGCATATCCAATGCTGTCACAAAGGTTGATTTTACACATTATTTTTTCCTCGAAAAATTTCAGTTTAGTTAAGCAATCCATGCTTCCGGCGGCAACGCATCTGTATACCGTTCCCAGTCTCTGGATTCTTGACTCCAATCCTCTCTGGACCATCTGTCCGCACTGACTGCCTCATACAACTTTTCAATTTCTTTGACTGCCTGGAGAACCCCCGTGTTCTCATCCCGCAGAATATCAATCGCCGCTTTCAGACTGTCATACCTGCTTCGCAAACCAACGTATGCTTGATAGACCCTGAAACATTGTCTCGCCGCCGCTATCAATTCATCTTTTGTCATCTGCTTTAATTTTTTCTTCGTTTCATCCTCTGCGAAACTATCGGCACAGGATAGTCCAAAATAATCCTGTTCGAATGAATCCCATCCCAACAGACCTCCTCCTGATTCCCCGGCACCTATCGTAACAAAGAAGAGGTCAAAACAGTCTGGAACCCATTCCTCCTCTAAATCCCTTCTCATTTGTTCGCATTCAGCACACAAATCCCCAAAAGCCATTTTAAATTCATAAGCTTCATCCCCATCCCCATCAAGGGCATTGATAAGGGAATCTGCTCCATCTTCCGAATCCGTGTACCATCTAACATCTTCGCATTCACCCTGAATGTCCCATAAGTAATCTTTGATTTTGTCGATATTTAAGTCCTTTACGATTGGTTTCTTATACCGGAGATTCTTGGCTTTCAATCGACGTGTTTCCTCAGCATCTACCATGACATTTCTCCTTTAAATCTTAATATTTCTCCGTTAAAGACTTACTCCCATAAAGCAACAATTCCTTTAATATACACTGAAAATCAGCGTATAAATCAGCCAACTGTTCAAAATTCAGACACTCCGCAAATTGCTCTTCCATGAAAGCTCTGGTTTCGTCACTTACATATTGTTTCACAGTCTTTCATTTCCGGCTTATAGCCTAAACCCTAATTCTATTAGTTTACCCTTATCCAGCCAGCTAACACTTTGATTTCATCAGTCACCTCATCCCATTCTTTTACTAATCTCAAATAAGATTCTGTGATTTTTTCGCGGTTTATGATATCAACCACTGTCCCATAATTCATTCCCAAAGCATCAGCTATTGCCTTTTTAGTTGGCATTGCCTCAGATTCATAATATAGTTTTAATATCATTTCTTTTGTAGCTGGATGTGTTAACTGTCCTTTCATTTATCTCACTCCTTCAAATAACCATCGCATTCATCCAGGTACCTAAAACCAGGCTCTGCAGACTCCTGCTGCTGATCCAGTTCTTTTTCATCATCTAAATAATTTCTGCCAATCAATTTCATAAACTCCTGCCTGGTGTGTGTTACTTCGTAGAGTCTCTGAGCGTCCTGCTGCAATATCAACATATTCTCATGATTGTTGTGGACTGCTGCTGGCCCGCTAATATGGTGTTCCAGGCAGAGGAACACTTTCATACCCTCCGCCTCGGAGATCGCCCTGTTTGGTCCCCCGAAAATATGATGCTCATGGAGTACCTGGTATCTGCGAAAATCCTGATTAAGTTTCATACACAGATAACAGGTACCATCTTCGGTATGTAATATACTCGGCTTATGTCTCTTTCGTTTCTTCTTTTTTATCGGTTTTGCCAGTTTGGTCACTATGCTCATTTATTCCATTTCCTCTCAGACCATAATTTTGGTGGATTTTGGCATATAGTACAATTCCCGTCATGACAATATCCATCTTTCGCAAATATACACGGATTCCCATTTTCTGTATGCCTGCACTTGTTCTTTATGCTTCTGGCACACAAGGTTAAATATCCAGGAGAGTACAGGACGTTTCCATCCTGTGCAATCTCCTGTAGTGATTTTTTCTTTCTAAACCTCCTCAATAGTCCGGCCACGGTCATCCACCTCCTCATTCAGCCATGCTTCCCAAAATGATGTTTCGGTCATCATCTTCCATGTTTTTATTTTCATGGCCATATCAGCCAGCTCCTGTGCCATCCCGTACGCTGTGAGCGAATCTAAAAAGTCTTTCCTGCTGCCGAATGGCTTTTCAATGTTCTCTGGACTGTTCATAACCTCACATCCAGGTGCTATCTCTTCCTCTTGCGTAACTGCTGCCTCCTCTGCATCCTGTTCTCCGGTCCGATCAGCATGATCCACGCTGGAAATTTCCTTATGTTCAGCCACATTATCCTGCTCTTTTTCTAGGATTACCGCCGGTTTTTGCGCCGGCGCAATTTCCTCAGAGTGTCTCTCTTCTTCCGGTTCAGCGGCTTCTCTTGCTCCAGTGCCCTCCCCGCTGCTTTGGCTACTTTCTTTCCCTGCTGTATCATGTTCCTTTCCATCTCTTTCTCTCTCTGATCTGCTATCATCTGATTGTATTGGTTCGATGTTATCACTCCGATTTCCAGGATCTTCCTCGGACGGAGCTTTTTCACGTGTGCCTTCTTCTCCAATTCCTTTGGCGTGAGTTTCCTCCACATCTCCTGCATCACTCTCTCTGGGAGCCTCTGCGTCATCTTCTCCACCCCCAAAATAGTTCTTCCATGTCTTATGGCCTGCTGCCGCTTCTCCAAATATCTCCCGGGTGATAGAGAAGAACTCCGCCCACGTCATGGATTGTGGACTCATTCCGAATTTCTTTATCTTAATTTCTTGCTCGTACATCATCAGGAAGTACAGGCCTTTTTTGAAAGTCTTGTTCCCGCTTGGATTTACAATCTCCACCAACTTCTTTACTTCTCCCGTGGTATAGGCCTCGCTTGAAAACAGTTCATTCAACGTCTCCTGGTTCGTCTCAAAGAATTTTACAATCAACTCCCGGATGTCATCTGCAGTTCCCTCTACCGGAGTCTCCCGGTTGAATTGCTTCAATTCACGGATACCCTCCCTTGTAGCCTCCGGTCCAATCATCTCCAGATCCTGATCCGGCAGGGCTAACATCTCTGAGAGTTTACTGCTGCCCAGCTGCGCAAACTCTGGCCGGAGCTGATCGGAATACCCATCAATGGAGTATTTCTTGTTGATACTGATAAACCTTGATACGGTGGATGGGCTTAGGCCATATTCTGCCCCGGCAAATTCTGCAATGCTTTTATATCCATCCTGTTTATAGAGTTCCTGCTCCTCGATCTGCCGGAGCGTGTATCCGATCCGGACAAAGCTCTCCTGCACTCCTATGAGGTCTTTTTTCAGGCGTTCTTTCATGCTCATCCAATCGTCCAGTGTTATCTGTGTATATTCCATTAGTATCCCTCGCTTTCAGTCATTCTCGACAGTTCCTGTTCTGTTTTTCTAATCCTATTTGTTAGAATTTGTTCCATTATGTGGTCTCCCTTGGCTGTCCACATCTGCAGTTCCTTCGTATCTCTTTTGATTTTCTCTTCTAGTTCTTTTTTTGTCGGCTGTGTTCCTGCATCTATACTCATGTTCACTATTTTTGCTGGGATACCTCTGGCATTTAAACCATCTTGAATTCTTTCTAATTTGCTCATTCTCATTCTCCTTTACGCTATGGCGGCCACCTGGATTCTCACCAGAGCCTGCTGCCGTTTAATATTTTTCTTAAATTTCTCTAATACCTTGCTGATGATGGCTTGGTCCGGCTTTCGGTCAAATTCTGAATAATACTGCAGAATTGTATCATCTTTTAGGTTAATCTCTATGGTGTAATATGCTTTCTGCAGGTTTTCCTTTTTCCTCAAGAATAATATCCAGCTTTTCCCGTTTGCCATGCTCTCCATGTATTGGTCACTACTACCCACACAATGATGCAGCGTGCGCCCCTCTGTGACCAGTTCCTCACATTTTCCGGCCGGAATAATCATGTAGGTATCATCCTCCCAGAAATACCGCTTTACTTCCGGCAGATTCTTTCTGATTCTTTCATCCAATTTCTGGTATTTCTTCTTTTCCTTTTTCAGCCTTTCTGCATCCCGTCTAGCATTTATAAGCTCCACCAGCTGGTCATGCCTTGCCTTGAGGTCTTTCGGTAATCTTACAATATCGTCTGTGGTATCCATCCCCTCATCCCTGGCCATTCGGAGATAATCTCTCCATGTCTGGGCCAATGTCTTATGGCTTATATGCTGCTTTTTCATATAGTTCACCATACGGTTTACACTTCCAAGCTCTTTGAGGATATCCTCACAATCTCTCTTTGACACATCTTTTGCATTTAAGTACTCCAGAGACTCCTGGGAAATTTTAATCTTCTGGCCCATCTGCTCTCTTTCCTCCTCATACTGCAGCCATTCCAGAGTGTTCAGGCCACCATTGATCTGTTTCATCCGGTTTGTCCGATTCCCATCCAGCTGCAGAAGCCCTTTAACGCTTTCTGCATGTCCACATATGGCTTCTGGATTCCCCCACCATCCGTATTTCTCCACAATGTCTGCCACCATTTTCCCCAGTCCTGCTTTTGCCAGGTATTCCATCCAGGGGCGCTGATGGAATGTGGTAATGAATTTATTTACATTCAGCTTTTCTCTCTGCTTGGCCAGGAGATCCAATCCACTATTCTGCAGGTTTCCATATGGCAGCACTTCATCCAGATTACCTGGGTAGAGATAGGAACTCACAAAACGTTTATTGAGATTGTTTTTATCCCACCAGTCCTGTGCAAACTCATCCGCATCTGTCTCGGTTCCGTACCATACCTTTCCCCAACACTTTCCTTTAGGGATGATGGCCCGTCCCTCCTCGTAAAGCTGAATCTCTTTTGTCTCCCCGGCTTTCCATGTGCATACCGCCCTGAACTGCCGCTCTACCCATTCCTCCCCGCACGCCTGCAAGAGTATCACCGGGGTTTTTGCTGTCCGTTCCTGCTTTCTGCTGTACGCTTTCACGGATGCTCCACACTTCGGGCATGTGGTCATCTCTCCGTGTTTCCAGCCTTTTTTCTTCCAGCTGTGGCCTCCACAGGCTGTACAATGATAATCTGTTCTCTCCTTTCCCTTTTTGAAAAAGAGATAATTTCCAGGAAATATATCCTGCTGTACCCATTCCTCCATTTCATTCGGAACGCATGGTATTTTCTCCATCATCTCTTCTATACGCCGGCATTTTCTCTGGTAAGCTCTTTCGTATTTTACTTGATTCGCGCTTACTTCAAATGACGTTACATTGCATGTTCCCAGATATCCCAGTGCAGTCTGTTCGTCTTCCTTTGTTGCAAACTCCCAGTCATTCCCATAGTAATAGCTGTCACCTTTTATCGTGTCTAGGCTTTTGCATACTCTGGCCACATTGTTTATCATGCAGGTGTACCATTTCCCGTCTGCAAAGGCAGCATGGACCTTTTCTTCTTTGTCAGCAAAATATCTGCCTCTCAGCTGGCCCCCGTAGAATAGATCAATGTTCAGTATTTCTTTTCCATCAAATTCTACTACTTGGCTAACTGCCAGAACTTCATTACTACTCTTTTTAGGTGCAGCACAAGGCGGCGTATTCTTCAAAACCGCTGTCCGTTTCATCTGCTGCCACCTCCCGTGTAATACTCCCGGATGATTTTCTTTGCCCGGCCCATGCCTGGTATCCCTAAAGTGACTTTCCCTGCAGACACTCCGGCGGCCTTGATAATGTCCTTGTCCACTTCCTGCTGGTTCTTAAATGACCAGGCAAGAAGCTCCCCGATACAGTCTTTCAGGCTTCTGCCTTTCCTCCTCACATATGAGGCCAGTATCTCATCTTCCATACATTGTGCTTTCAGATATTCTACCCAGTCCTCCATGATCTCCTTTGGTTTCAGCGCCTTTGCCTCTACCTCGATCTTTCCAACTGCCGCCGTGAGTGCGTCACAGAGTACCGGCAGATCTCCCTGGACATACATTTCCACGAAGTCTTCCTGAATGCCGTTCTCCTTAGCCATCGCTTTCAGGCTATCAATATCTCCCTCGTTGAACAAATTTTCTGCTAACTCATTTATTTCTCTAAAAGAACTCAGTTCTCCAAATTTTTCAAACATTCCTGCTGCTCCTTTCGTCTATGTATTTCTGATGACAGCCATCCGGAATATACATGTTTTCCCGGTACTGTCAGAATCAGCTGTTTTTGCGCCAGCTGCCAGAGCTGAATCCATTCTTCCTGGTTTGCCACCGGCTTCCCCTTTGTTGTCAAGAATTCATTTTCGGCCCAGGTCTCCAGGTTTCGCTCAATCATGAAGAGAACAAACTCATCCTCTGTGTGCAGATACACCTCGCAGCTCTGGTTCAGCCGTCCCATGGCCTCTGTCATAGCCATGAGTATTGCCTGGTGATAGGTCCCCAGTATTTGGCCAAATCCCTCACGAGTTTCCGTCTTTCCGGATACCTCACATTCCAGTACATATCCAAACCACTTTGGCGTTGGCTTTGCGGATATGGTATCGACACCTATGTATGTGTGTACCTCAAACATGATTTATCCCTCCTGTTCAGCCGGATCATAGTGTACCTCCTGTATTTAAACCCTGTGGCTGGATTGATTCCCTCGTGGATCCTGGCAATGTAATACCCCTTTTTCGGTTTCGGATCCACCTTCCACCGGAACAGTATGTCCACATCCGGCTTTGGCAGCGGCATGTTCCGGCTGGTATTGTAGTTGGCTTCTTTCAGCCTGGGTTTTCCCGGAGTCCCGTCCGCTTTCTTATACTCATCCTTAGTCATGTAATTTGACAGCCGGCTGAAATCTTCATCATAGTATTTGCTGATCCGGATTTCTATGGACCAGGTCCCTCCCTTTTTCCATGCCCTCTGTAGAATACTGGCTGTATCTCCAATCTCATTTACGATTAGATGGATGTGCCAGGCCCCCTTTGTGCCTCTTTCTATGTTCCGGATCCAGAACAGCTCCCTGCCGCGCTTTTTGTATTCCTTTCTTACGTACCTCATCGCTTTTTGGAATTCTTTCAACGCCTCTCCCATGTTTGGCGGCCGGTTCTGAATTTCATATGTCCATGTTGCAAAACAGTCACCCGGGGAGAAATATTCCAGCATCCGCTGACGGCACCGCCTGGCTTTATTCTGTGCGTTGACCTCCCTCATCTGTTCTACTGTAGGCTTCGCTTTTTTATCTCTCTTCTTTCCGGGACCTCCGTATCTGCCGTCGTGGAACTCCTCCACATCCACTATGTCTCCATGCCTGAATCTGTATGTTTTTCTCTTTGTTGCCATAGTGCCTCGTGCCTCCATGTCCTAACTTTAATAGCTTTATCAAGCTTGAAACGGCGGCTTAATTCCCCCGTTTCCTTGACTTTTCAGGCCCACGGTGTTACTATGGTTTTGGGTTATTTCCATAGTTTTTATGGACCTGCTGGCATTTGCAGATGTCAGCTTTTTTTATCTGACGGTATCCTCTTTTTGGGAGGATACCGTTTTTCTTCTGTTTCTTTCTTATCCTGGCAATCGCATTGCTCTCCTGCATCCAGGTAAGCTCCACAATATTCGCAAATTTTAGGCGCCGTCATATTACTCCTTTCCAATTCTTTCTTCTGCTTTCCGGATCCGGCTCATGATTTCCTGGTGTCTCCGTTTAAATTCTTCATTGCCTAATTTCAACCGCTTTTCCTCGGCATCCATCATATCGTCCAGCTCCTGCTTAGTCATGCTATCATCCCCCTAACCAACCGCTCCTGGTATCACTCGGATGTATACTCTTTTCCGACCGTACTCAATACATTGACTCCTATTCTGTATGTACAGATCTACGATCCGGCCCTTAATCAATCTCCCTGTGTCCTGGGCCTCATAGATCCCTATCCACTCACCATCCTCATCCCACAACATCACCGCAGAACCGATCGGGATTACGTCGGGATCTACTGCCACCGTCACGCCCTCTCGTGGCCATTTTCCGGAGGCCGTCGGGTTCCCTGTCTCGCAGTAGGCCGTAGACATAAATGCCTCGGTGTCAGGCGGCTGATGGTCTTGTCCGGCATTTACCCGGATCGCGGCGGCGGCGATTATCATCAGAACGATGGCGATTATGATACCCCATTTAGTTTTATCCATTACTTTATCTCTTATCTCCTTATCTCTATTGAATCAGGCGAATAACTGGTTCCGCAACTCAACGAGCTTATCCAAACACTCGTTGAGTTGCTTTACTATTTCGAGCGTTGCTTTGCTATCTTCTCTAATAATTTGCAATGCTTCTTTGTATTCTTTTTCTCCCTCAATATAGATTCTTATTTTTTTATCCATCTTCTTCTCCTTACACAGCTTTTTTTCAGGTTTCTTATTGTCATTTCTTATTAAATCTCCTATACTTTAAATAAAATTTCTATAACTTTAATTATGAAAGGGGATACACCATGATTAATGCCCATTGCCGTAAATTTTTGAAATATTTAAGAACTAATTCCCCTGATTTTGAAGACCGTGTTTTTACCTATTCATATTTAGAAGCAAATTACGCGGAACCTATTGAATCGGTTTTCGCAATGGCTCGCTTTCTTAAAAAAGAAGGTTACATTGAAGTCGCCCTAAATCATGGAAATAGTTTCGGCGTTATCTTAACTGAGTTGGGGGCACATCCTCACCAATTTAAATGGGAAATTTTTAAATCTTTTTTGTTACGTTCTATCTTAGCCCCTATAGTTATTTCAATCATTACAACCTTACTAACACTGTGGATAAAAGGATTGTTATCAGGGCCGTGATCATACTCACAAATACCATCCATGCCCAATTAAATGTTTTAACATTTTGAATTTCTTCCCTTTTCGATTCGCTTATAGGTAGATAATATTTATCTATAATTGAATACGGATATCCATCACCTCTATGTTCACAAGATTCGCTAATCTCTTTTTCTGAACTGATATCTTTTTTGTGTGATATCATTCTTAATGTCTCCCAGTCATCCGCCATAAGGTCATCTGCCGTCGGATTCCAATGTCTACATGACCTTTGTTCTTCTCCATTTACAAAATGTTTAATAATACACGTATCATATGAATTTGTAGGAAGTATGGCACTTCTCCGCCCATTCGATCTACTCCAACCAGCACATTTCCTGTATATCAAAGCTCTTTCTTTGATAGCCATTTTTACCGCTTCTTGAATATTCACAATTTTTTCTCCTTAATATCTCTACTGGACTTGTTACTATTGAACCAGCAGTACAAAAGAAACTTATTTATCTAATGTTTCTGTACCCTTTTTCCCCCTTGATATAGTTCTTTATTTTTTATCCACTGCAATACACCTGCCCTTCTATTACACCGGCTCTAATCACTGGAACCCAGAATCCTGGGCTTTGTACAAATCCTAAAACTTTACCATCGTTAATAACGATAGATTTTCCCAGCCTCTTATGTAAGTCGATACAGTTTTCGATTGTAATCTGCTGCAAAGTCATGCGATATCCACTCCTCTAACCTGCTTTTTCAATTTTCTCATTCTCTTCTCTCTGCCGGAGCTGCTCCAGGCATGCTTCGGTGAAGCGCTTTTCAAATCCCTCGGTGTACGTCACCTTCACTTTGATTTCTTCTGGTATCTTCATACACTAGCCTCCTTACTAATTAATTTTCTATGTGGTCAATATCTATTACGAAATGTCGAGTGGCCTTTCCTTTAAGTTATACATTTACTATTTTTTTATTTTGTTGAGACGGTAGTCTCGGCTTTAAGAAGAAGTCCGTATTTACTCCCAAGACACCACACAAAAGCTCATATTCCTGGAATGTTAAACGTCTTTTTCCATTCAATGCAAGATTTAATTTGACCGGATCAATATTTGCTTCCTTACTTACATGTACTTGAGAAATTCCATTTTCTTCTAAATACTTTTTAATCTTCAAACCTACCTCCATATTAATTACCTCCTTTCTCACTTCGATTCAATCGAAGTTATTTTTATACTATACCGGTTATTTCGAAATGTCAATATGATTTTCCGGTTTAATCGAAATATTCATTTACAATTTCGAAATTCAGTGTTATACTCCTAATTACAGGAGGTGCTTTATGGAACTAACTTTTGGGAAAAAAATAAGAGAAGCTCGACAGGCTAAAGGTTTTACTCAAAAACAACTTGCAGAAAAAATAAAGGCAAAGCATAATTCTGTCAGTGATTGGGAAAACGATAAAAATAAGCCAGATCCTGATACAATAGAACTTTTGTGTGGAGTCTTAGAAATAACGCCTAATTATTTATTAGCAGCTTCTTCAAACGACTTTACTCCTAACGAAAAACTAATTATTGAAAAATATCGTCTTCTAGATGATTATGGTAAAGAAACGATGTCATTTGTTCTCGACCGTGAAGTTGGCCGAATTCAGCTCTTAAAAAAAGATGCTTCACCAAAAAAACAGGAGAACTCCATATATCAAGAAAATCCGAATACTCGTTTAATAACATACTATTATCGCCTGGCGTCCGCCGGAACTGGCCAAATTGTGTTTGATATGCCGCCCTCTAAATATATCGAAATCCCAGATCTGCCAGAATTCCGGCAGGCAGCATATGCTATCGGAGTAAATGGTAATAGTATGGAGCCAATTTATAATGATGGTGACATGTTACTTGTAGAAATGACAGAAGAGATCGATATTGGTGAAATAGGAATATTTATTGTAGATGGGGACTGCTTCGTTAAAAAATTAGGAGAAAATGTGCTTATATCACTTAATCCTAAGTATCCGAATATTAAGTTATGTGGATCTGTAAAATGTATGGGAAAAGTAATTGGAAAACTATAAATATTTCTTTTTTGATAGGGGGATGAATAGTATGAAAAAATATGTATTATTTCTTTTAACTATTTCTGTATTTTTATTTAGCGGATGTGGTAACGAATCTAATGTTTCACAGTCAACACCGACCACCGAATCTGAAACACCGGAGGCAGAAGAGGTTGAAATTAAGAAGGAATTTCCTGCATATTATCTAAATTTGGTAGCTCATTATAACAATATTGCAAAGGAAAACAATTTAACTTATGAGCATCCAGTGCATAAAATATTACATGAAGAAGATCCTGATAGTTCTTTCTCATATTCATATAACTTTGCAATACAAAGTACGAAAAGCGCTAAAGATTGTGAAACAGTTATGATTTATGAAAAAAAAGATGGAACATTGATAAAAAGTTTTAAGGCTAATTTTTCGGATGATTTTGATAATCAAACATTAAAAGATTTTTTATTTGCATCTATTAGTATAGCAAATAAAAATTTAAGTAAAGATAAAGCCCTAGAAGACATGCAAAGTTTGATTAATTCTTATGATGGTAAATCTATTAGTGACCTTTATCAAACTGATACCTATACAATTTTTCTCAGGCCAAGAAAGATTATAGATAATAACAATGTTGTATATATGTGTTATAATGAAGAACTTAATGTACGTGATGAATCAAAAAATTATACATCTGCAGATTTCGATATGATCTCATCTCCACTAAATTCAGGTATCGATGTAAACATAAATGCCACAGTTATATCGACAACTTATGCAAAAGATTTAGGTGCAGATATCTTAACAGTTGTTGATGAATCCGGAAATGAATTTTCGATCTATTATATGTACCAAAATTTTTGCTTTGATTTTAAAGAAAATGAATCTTATACATTCTACGGTACAATAACGAAGGATTCGGGATTACGATTAGATTATTTTGAATAGTTCGAAATTTATGCGTATTATGCGTATTTTGTCCTTGACTTTTATGCGTATTATGCGTATAATATAAAGTGTAAGGAGGTACTGGTAATGAGATTTAGAGAGTTGGAGAAAATAATTAAAAAGGATGGCTGGTATTTCATAAAACAAGTCGGATCTCATCACCAATATAAACATCCGACGAAGCCAGGCAAGGTAACGATACCAGAACATCCAGGAGATCTCGATATCAAAACCGTAAACTCCATACTAAAACAGGCGGGCCTTAAATAAAGGCCCGCGCAAGGAGGTAGATATAAATGAAATTTGTTTATCCGGCTTGCTTTTACCCATGCGAAGAACATTCAGGCTATACGGTTGTTGTACCGGATCTGCCAGGCTGTGTCACTGAGGGAAACAGTATTGCGGATGCAATCGAAATGGCTGTCGATGCTGCAAGCGGCTGGATCCTTGGCGAAATCGAGGAAGGAAACAGCTTCCCAGGACCCAGCGATTACAAAGATGTCCAACTCGATCCTGATTATGGAGATGGTTTTGTAAACCTCATTGTCCTGGATATGGATGCCTATACTGAAAAATTTGGTGACAAAGCAGTTCGAAAAAACCTTACGATTCCAGCTTGGCTAAATACGTATGCGGAGACCCATAACATTAATTTTTCAAAAGTCCTTCAGGATTCATTAATGGAAATGGCTAAAAAATAAAAAACCGCCCCGGGCGGCAACCCGGAACGGCTTATACCACTCTCCTTGCGGATAGCGATATAGATTTTACGCATTTTTATCTTATCGCACTTCCGTGAAATCTGCAAGGATTTCTTTTTTATACTCTTTTTTACCGGAGGTGCGACATGAGAAATAGAAAGAAAAAAAAGCTCCGAGCCGGAATATATGCCCGGCGTACTATTGACAGTGAGACATCAGATTCCATCCAAATGCAGGTTGATGCTTGTCATAAGTACCTTGATCTGGCCCGCCCTGGTGAGATCGAGTCAATAGTCGTTTACACCGATGAAGGATTCACCCGGCGGAATACGGATCGGCCAGACTGGGAACGTATGATGTGCGATATCGAGGCTAAAGCATTAGATCTTATCTGCACATACAAAATTGACCGGATCAGCGGAAACATGAGAGACTTTGCTCTGTTTTACACAAAAGTTGTCGATGATTTTGATATGCAGCTAATCTCTGTCAGAGAAGGTATAGATTCTTCCCTGCCTCTTATCGGAGAGGTAATGGCATACATTTCGGCCATGATGTCAACGTACGAAGTAAAGCAAGATTCTATCAGATCATTCGATAATTCCAGAAATCTTGCCGTACATGGTTTCTGGTTTGGTGGAAAGCCGCCCATTGGTTATACGCTCTTACCAGTAACAGTAAATGGTAAAATTCATAAAATCCTTGAGCCGGCTCCCGAGGATGTTGCATATAAAGAAAATCTGGTATCCATTTTCTTGAATAAAAACCTGACTCTTTCAGGTATGGAAGGATATCTAAGGCGTTCGGGAATCAAGACCAGAAACGGAAAGTTTTTTTCTACAACTCAGATATATGCATTGCTGACTGCACCTCAGTGCGTGGCAAATACACCTGAAATATATGATTATTTTGAAGGATTGGGTTGTGAAATGGAACAACAGTATTCTTCGCGGGAAAAATGGGATGGAAAACATGGAATAATCGTTTTTGGAAGAACCACAGAGCAAAAGGGGAAGCATAAAGTAAATCCGCCGGAGGATTGGTTAGTTAGTATCGGACTACACAAGCCCATCATGACTGCTGATATGTATTTACGTATCCGGGAACAGTTAGACTCCCATACTTATGTAAAGACTTGTAGCCATCCACCGGAGCTTTTGAAGGGAATACTCCGTTGTAAGTGCGGATCGATCATGAGAGTTAGTTACAAAAAAAAGGTTGATGGATCTTACAGTTCCTGGTACTACTGCCTTAGGCGAATGCGTCAAGGGGTTGAATATTGCGAAAGTCGTCAAATTAAAACAATCCTCCTGGATAATGAAGTGCTGAAAATATTCAAACAGATCAGTGCTGACCCAAAAGCAATAGACAAATATATAAACCAGGATGCAACTCGCAATAGTAAAACATCGGCTTCTAGACTTCGAAATCGAGAGAAGATATTGCAGGATAAGATTGGGAACCTGGTAGCCGCTCTTTCAAAAAACAGCGAGTCCTCAGCTTCAAAATATATTATTGAAGAAATGGAACACCTAGATCAAGAATTGAAGGAATGTCGACAACAAATTCTGTTTTCTGCCGCCGAGGAAAGAAAGGCTATTTTCGCCAAAAAGGATATACAGAAAAAACGTGAGGAAATTTGCAGTTTCATCCAGAACTTTGAACAGTTTACAATGCATGAAAAAAACGAGATAGTACGAAATGTCCTGAAGGAGTGTATTTGGGATGGCGAGGTGCTTAAAATTGTGCTTTAATTTTCCCTATATCATTCTGCGACCATCTGGTCTCATTCGGAGTGCCGCCCGGATGAGATCCCTGATCGTTATTTCATGAATCCCCTCCATATTTGCGCTTCTCGCCTCCAGCCGCACCAGGTTCTCCGCTCCCTGGATCTGTAATTCCGCGTTGTCCTCAATGACAATCAGTCTTTCATCCGCTGGGATATAACTGCTGAGCGCATTCAGAAATGTAGTTTTCCCAGATCCGGTTCCTCCGCTGATGAAGATGTTATAGCCGGCGGCCACCAGATTTTTCAAAAAGCCGGCAGCCTCTTTTGTGATGGATCTCCATTGGATAAGATCACTCATCGTTATGGCCTTATCCGGGAACCGCCGTATCGTCAAAATCGGTCCGTTGATCGCCACTGGCGGCAGCACCACATGTACCCTGGCCCCGTTTTCCAGCCTTGCGTCTGCGATCGGATTCGTTTCATTTACCATCCGGTTGGATTTTGCCACAATCTGCTGCACCACATCCTCTAACTTCTGACGGGACGCAAATTGTCTTCCCCATTTCGTGATTTTTCCATCTCTTTCGACAAAAATACAATCTGTCCCATTTACCATAATCTCCGTCACATTAGGATCGTCTACCAGTTCCTGAAGTACATCCAGCTTTCGGATCGTATGAAATATCTCCCTTCGGATTCCCTCCCGGGCAGACAATGATAGATAGGACTCTCTGCCGTATGCGACAATTACTTTGTCGATCAGATCAAGAACCTCCTCATCTTCGTATTCCCTGGACAAGTCCATCTCCGATAATACCCGCTCTCTCAGAGTCACTGTGTCCATATATTCCCCTCTTTCAAAAGCTCCCGGACATATTCCCCTATTTCACTGTGGGCCAGCTGTTCCGGCGGACATCCCCTGCTGCTGATCGTCGGAAATACAGGAAAATTCAGTTTTTCAGTTTTCGCCAGTAATTCCCCCTGATCTGCAAGCGTTAACAGTTTTTCGTATTGCTCAATTTTCGACGAAGACACCGGATCATCCCGGACCGGCATATAGATCTTTCCACACAGGTTCAATACGTGAAAGAGGTTATCCACACTCAACCCGAAATCAATCACAATCTTTTCGTATCCACTGTACAGGATCAGCTCATCCAGAAGATATTCCCATTCCCGATAGGATATTTCTCTTAAATCCATCACTGAGAGCATCGGAGGAATATAGTCCAGCGATCCGATTTTCTGCATCATACCGGTTATCCGATAAATCAGATTTGGCTTCTCCTGCCTTAAAAAATAAATCAGGTCAGACAGATTTTCCTGAAAATCCAGCCCCAAACGTTCCTGGAGGCCGGAGTATTCTTCCAGATTCAAATACAGGGTATGGTATTCCTCCGAAAGGATCTGTCCCAGAGTAATCGCAAAGGTTGTCTTAAGAGTTCTCCCGACAGGTGAATAAATTCCGATAATCTCAAGTTCTTTTCTGGCTACCGATGGCAGAACCGCATGTTCCGACTCCGAATAGCAGGCCATCACTTCCCTTAAGATCCTGCTGGCAGACTGATATTTGTACACGACAGGATATGTTTCTTTTTCCTGCGGATCGCTTCCATCCGACAACAGGATAAGTTTGCCCTGGGGGATACTCTCCACTTCCGGATTCAGCGAAGTTCCCCCGATCAGCAGAATCTCAACCGCCTGATCATCCGCAAAGACTTTCAGCTGTTCCGGATCAGAAAATGCCTGGATCTGAAACGGAAACATGGATTTCTGACTCAGGACATCCGACAGACGGCGCACATAAGACTCCTCAGCATCACAAATCGCCAAAATGCTTTTTTTCAATTAATTTCCCTCCATAAGATTTTCAATCCAAAGAAAAACGTTCCTCCTTCTGTCTAAATAATAAAAAATGGAAATCCGGTCCGAATCAGACCTTAAAGATAATAAAGCTTGTCTGCCTCTGGAACGAAGCAGCCGAAACATGTTTCTTGAATGAATTATATAGCAGTTCAATTGTGATGTCCATTGTAAAAATATCACAAAATTTGAACTGCCATAATTCCATAAAGTAACGCAAATCCAGGTATGCCGAGGCCTCCGACTGTCAAAAGGCTGGCCGGATTTAATCCCACGGCAATCGCAATATTTTGTGCCGCCAGAAACTGATTCACAAAATATATGCCGATAACCCCCATAACCATCCGCAGCAGAAAATTAACCAAAATCTCCGTGTTTTTCCGGAACATCACGATCACCAGTACAACACCACAAGCTCCCAGAATCCACCATAGTCCCTGCATCATATCCATATTTGTCACCAGGCTTGTAAATCTTCTTATTCCATATATATCACCTAACACCCGGAAATATTCTGATTTTTTATCGCTATGAGCACTTAGTGCCTGTATTCTAATGCACTTACGTGCGATGCATGAAAAATAGTCAGCAAGGTTTTTTACGAGCACTGCTATTTTTAAGTATAGATTTTCTATTTTTGACTATAATTAGTAAAAAGAGACTGTTGTAATTTTCCAGTATAAGAGAAAGTAGGGATTTGATTGAAAAACATTTTCAAAAAAGATGCGCCCGATAAAAGCCAGCTTCTGTACGATATTGACAAAACCAAGAACGCATTGGATACCGCCTATTCAAACTTTGAAAATGTAGTGGACCCTGATTTAATAGACTGTTACATTTATGAGGTGAATGCGGTACAGAAACGCTACAAATTTCTTCTGGATCAGGCCAGACGGCTTGAATTACAGGAATTGTAGATCTTATCCGGTTTATACAGAATCACCGGCCTGTTTTATAACCCATTAATTTCAGAATGTAATATACGCAGCACGGCTTTTAGTATTCACAAGGCCCTGCTGCGTATTAATTTTCTCTAATCTATATACTTTGAGGCTATATAACAGCCCTTTCCTGTGATGCACAGAAAAGAGTTTCGCTTACGATACTCTCCGCCTGCGGCGAGCCGCCTAAGACAGCTGTCGGTATTATCCCCGGCACCTACCCGATACATAAAACTGCACTGCTGTTTGCCTCCAGCCGCACTTTCCATGTACCGCTTTCCAAGGATACCTGCCCGCCCCGCACAGCATCTATACCAAAGGCAGCTGTTATCGGAATCGGTACGGATATTTCCGCGTCCTGCTCATCATTGTTTACTGCGATCAATACGGCTTTGTCATCTAAGATCCTGGCGAATGCGTACTGCCGGTTCGTTAAGACCAATTCCTTATAAATCCCATAAGAGAGCGCACGGTTTTCTTTTTTCATACGCCCAAGAGTGCGGATCCATTCCTCCAGCCCGTCTGCAGGAGCATTCCCCTTTATTTCCTCCAAATCCAGCCGGGGCCTGAGCGGATCATCATTCCCTCCCTCTTTTTTTCCCTCGATTCCCCATTCGGAACCATAGTAGATGGAAGGAACACCCGGCAGCGTGTATAAAAGTGTGTAGACAGGATTCAAATTCTCTTTTACCGTGAGCTTACTGGCCAGGCGGTCCACATCGTGATTGTCCACGAAAGAGTACAGCTTTGTATTCCGGTAAATCCCTCCGTTCTGGTCAAATTCGCGGCGGATCGTATGAGCGATTTCAAAATAGTTATGATCGTTATGCCCGGAATACAGCCCTTTATGGAGCTCATAATTAGTCACCGAATGCAGTGTTTCCGGGTTCGCCCAGCGGCTGTAATCCCCATGGATCACTTCTCCCATCAGCCAAAAATCTTCTTTTTCGGCTGAGGTTCTTCTGCGCATCTCTTTCATAAAATCAAAATTCAGGCAGTCCGCACAGTCCAGACGGATACCGTCAATGTCAAAGTCCGCGATCCATTCATGAATAACCTCATACAGATAATTACGCACTTCCTCATTGTCCAGATTCAAATTGGCCAACTCGTAACAGCCTCTCCAGGCCGCGTAAGAAAAGCCGTCATGATACGGTGTATTCCCACCAAAATTCAGGTCGCGGTACCAATATCGGTATTGGGAATTTTCACGATTCTGACGGATATCCTGAAAAGCAAAAAAATCCCGTCCTGTATGATTGAATACACCGTCCACCACAACCTTAACTCCCAGTTCATGGCAGGCTGCAACAAACTGGCGGAAGTCGTCATTGTCTCCCAGACGCCTGTCCACTTTTTTATAATCAATCGTATCGTAACCGTGTGTGGATGCTTCAAAGAGCGGACCTATATAAACCGCAGTACAGTTAAGCTCTTTTATATGATTCATCCAGGAGGAAAGCTCACGCATCCGGTGAACCACTTCTCCTCCTTCATTTACTCTGGGCGCTCCCAGCAGCCCCAACGGGTATATATGATAAAATATTGCCTCTTCATACCAGACTGACATTGATTTCCTCCTGCTGCTTCTATGATTCTTCTTCGAAATGCTTTTCTTTCAGAATGACTCTTTTCTCGTCATCATATCTCTTATTTCCGGCCAGGAATTTTCCGATTGAGAATTTGGCTTCTCTGTCAGTGGCCCGGTCCACCAGCTCCTTCACTTCTGCTACGGTCACATTATGGTCATCGGTCTGCCGGTTCCCGATCTCATTATACAGCGCCAGAATGCCCATTTCTTCAATGGAATAACCGATCTCATTGGCATAGTGTCTCGCAAACTCTATGAGCTCATCGTTATTAAATACCGGAATTTCAATGGTAGATATAAATTTTCTGGCAAACACCGGATTCTTCACCAGGCACTGATAAAGATCTTCCTTACTGTCTTCCAGCACGATCAAAGACTCCTCTGTCATGGAACACATCCACCTGTCCAGGTCATTGACTGTCTTCTCCGACATGGAGCCGGCCTGTTCGATGACCAGGGCTCCGCCGCGGATTTTTTTCATCACGTCCGCCACTTTTTTATTGTTCAATGACTTTGCCGTGATCTTCCCTACTTTGGCATCCTTCTTATTTTTGACCTGATAGATCGCTTTCACTACATCGATGGCGAGAACCGTCTTGCCTGTACCATGTTCACCGGTAATCAGAATATTTCCAGTTATCGAGGTGCCGTTTCTCTTCTTGCAGTTCCGCTCATTTTCCAGTACGGTTTCCAGCTGCTGCCGCATACCTCTTACTGGTATAAAATAGTTAAAAATGTCATGGTATTCTTTTGGCAGCGGTTTTAAGGCCAGTGGTTCTCTTACCTGTTTCATCTCCAGCTGCGCTCTCGCTTCCGTCTCCACCAGGGCCTCTATATCATCCGGTATGCTGTCTTCGATCTTCTCCTCCAAATCGTTTGCCGCATCGTCGTTCTCTTCCGGCAAAACGTCAAACCCGGGTTCCGCGCTCCCATCTTCCGTGCTATCCGCAGCATCCGCTAATTCCTGTTCCAGATCTTCGATGTCATCTGCTTTCTGTCTTTGGAGGAACTCTTCCTGATCCGGCTCATATTTTTCCAGCAGACTCTTCACATCATCCGGGATCTGAACCTGATAATCCTCATTGAGCATCTGGTCTATCTTCTCTTTTGACTCTTTGATCGCCGCGTGGGCCTGAAGCACAATGTCTTCGGACGCTTTCTCAAAGCGTTCACCCATGATCTCCTTTAAGTTATTGGCCAGTTCTTCCTCCAGCGCTTCCTCATCCAGCTTAGCGCTATCCGCTGATTTAAACGGATCAAACGCATGATGAACAACCGGCTCGGTCAATTCGTAATCCGGTTCCAGATCTATCTTCTTTTTCATGCGTTTTTTGCTGGCGGCCATCTCCACACGGCTTCTCCTGGGTAATGTCCGAAATGGATCGCTGGGAAGTCCCTCTGGCTTAGCGATAATATCCTGTGCAGCAGAATTCTCATGGCTGACAACCTGATCTTGATATGCAGTATCTGAAAAATCATCTGATACTTCCGTTGTATCCCCCTGGGAGATATTTTCGGACAGCTGTTCCTCTGGAGAATACTGCTCTTCCAATATATCGTTTTCCGCATCTGCCACTTCATCTATGTCAGTTATTTCTTCCTGATCCGCTACTTCTTCTATGTCAGTTATTTCTTCCTTACCTGTTACTTCTTCTGTATCTGTTATTTCTTCTGCTTCCGTCACTTCATCCGCAGCTCTATATTCAGATCTCACTAACGCTTCTAACTGTTCCACCCTCTGCGCATCCGCCTGCGCTTTAAAACGCTGCACTTCAGCGGCCAGATCCGGCAGTTCTATTTCTGGCTCATCAGCCGCTTCTTTTTTCTTTTTCTTCAAGAGCTGGAACTTTTGTGCCGGGATATCTTCCTCCGGGGCCAATTCTTCCCCGGGATCGTCCATAGACGGCTCCTGCACGGGGGCCGGAGCATTTTGAGATATCAAAGCCGCTTCATATTTTTCCTGCTGCAAAGGGGTCAGCGGTTTGAACATCTTCTTTAATTCCATGGCTTTTGTCACGAATTCCCCTTCGCTAAACCATAAAATCAGTTCATCACACTCTTCCACACACTTCTGTGTCATTCCCGCAGAAGCATAGAGCCTTGCCAGTTCAAAGACCCATTTTTCATCGTATTCATGCCGTTTATAGTCTTCCAGAATCTTAATCTGATCTTCAATCGCAGACCCTCTGGCCTGATATATCCTGTATTTTAAGATAAACCGGTCGGTATCATTGGGCGCCAGCTGCACAAACTCCTGAAAATAATCGATCGCTTGATCAATCTCCCCCAGCTTAACACTGAGCTCGGAAAGCCGGTATACGATTCGACGGCTGGATGGGGAATAATCATAGGCTTGTAGCAGAAGCTCACGTGCTTCTTCATATTGTCCGTTTTTTCTGTAAATCTCACTTGCCAGACAAAGCATGCGGGCATTCTTAACTCTTGTCCAATCTACGGTTTCTGCTATTTCCAAAGCGGACGTATAGTCCTTTAACTCTATTAATTTATTTATTTTTCCAACTTTTATTCGGTATTCGTTTTTATCCAACTGAATCACCTCTGCCGATTTTGCCTATTGTTTTTAGTTTATCATACTCGTTACGGGCTTGTCAAAATATTGAATAGGAAAATCCAGGTGTATTGAGCTTCATTTCACAGATCTGGGATGGTCTGAAGAGGGGCTGCTCCTTCTTTTCCCTGCATGGTGCAGGATGAATGGGGAAGTTATAGGAATGAACTGGTAAATTTTGTTATTTCATAGGTCTTTAACATCCTTGCCCCTCCATAAATTAAAATAGCCGTTATAGGTTTTCCTGTAACGGCTATTTTATATATTTAATTATATTATATTTTTATTTAAAACCGGAGGCTTTTTCGATTCTTGATTCTTGCATTTTATTTTACTGCTCTTGAACTATCTTTCTTCTTCCTTCTTCTTTTGTAACTTTTTCGTCTATGTCATCCAAAATTTCCAAAGATACTTTCTCGTCATATCTTCTTCTATAATTTCAACCTATATATAATGTATCAATCTTCTTAAAAAAACTGCTGCGGAAGACTTTCTATATTATATACGATTTACTCTTATCTTTTGATTCCCGTTTCTTTACACGTTTATCAAAAATTTTTGGATCACTGATGTGGTATTCCTTCAATATGTTGGCAAATTCCGAATCATTTTATTCTATTAACCAGATCTTTCTCTCCGATTTATTCTTATAACTTTCTCACTGGTTTATCTTCTTTTTACTATAAGGCCTTTCTCGCAAGAATTATTTGCCATACCACTAACATATTGAACCAGTTTTGTTTCTGACATGTCCACGGGACTCGACCTCCTATCCATTTCCATCAAATCTACTCATCCGCTATCGCATTCCTGATCAAAGATAAAATCTGAAAACCGAACTCTTGTCTGGTCTTACTTAAGATCTTATATCTTTCACTATGGATTACTGATCTTTCGTATCGACCAGATCACTTAACCTGCTGAATCATGACATATCATCTTTCATCATCAGTTACGAATCTAAATCTTTACTGCAAATCTCTCATCTTAGTAAACTCTTGATACTTGTGATCTTTCTTTCTGACCTTACTTCTTTTCTACTTTCTGATTCCTGTCCTTTCGTTACTGATTACTTATCCTACTGTTAGTGGAACTTTCATCTCTACTGCGGAATCTTTGATCTTTGACTGCTTTCGTAGATTTTTGATTTGAAGTTGCTGTTGTCTTTTGTTGTGATTATAGTAACACTCACCTGGTAATTTGTCAATACGTTTTCACACAATTTTAACATTTTTCTTTAATTCAAATACACTTCACATAATTCACTGTGAATTGTTCTAATTTTACGAATTTATCAGATAATTATGTTAATTGCAATTGTTCCTGCTCATAGGTAATCGGGATATATTCCAGTTCCGATTCATCAGTCTGGCTGCGATAGTCCACAACAACTGTCTGCTGCCTGCCGCTGACAAATTTCTGCCCGAGAATGTAGTTTACCTCAAACCTTCCGGTTATAGCGGGCGTCGCTCCACGGGCCGGCACGATCAACTGGACATGGTTGTTTTTGAGCAGCTGGAATATGGGTTCCCAGATGTAGATATCTTTTGCCGCACCGAATGGATTATCGATGAAAATCACTTTCCGCAGCTCTACCGGATCTGTGTTTCCCGCATAAATACTGGTGATATAATTTACAACTGCTACCAGGAACTGGATATAGATCCCCTGGGACTGTCCTGTACTCCCTACCGCTTCTTCATACCTAAGATACCGGCTTTGCTCAATCATCCGTTCCCGCTTGTAAAGGTTCAGTTTTATGGCGTCCATATCTGTTACGATGACAGCGAACAGTTTTTTCCAGGCCAGCTGGTTTTTGACATATTTCAGCCTTTCATTGGGGCTTTCTATGGCATCGGCATGCTCCGCGATCTGATCCACATATCTGGACATCGCTTCCTTGAACTGCTCTTCCTGCCGGTAAGGGATCTGGAGTGTCAGTATGGAAACCGGCTTTCCGTCCAGATTGATCTTGGAGAGTTTGGGCAGGCGCTCCAGCTCTTCTTTGATATTCATGCAGCTTTGGAGACATTGGTTTTCAAAGTTATCCTTGATTTTGGACATATCTTCTATCCCTTTGCCTACCCTGTCTTTTTCCAGCTCGATGCAGCGTATGGTCTGCCTAAGCTTTTCCGTCTGGGTGTCTACTTCCGCCGCGCTCTCGGGACTTCGGATGCTCTGCTTGATCTCCTGGGCCAGATCATAAGCTCCCAGGGTTGTCAGGATCTCGGCCAGACTGTTTTTCTCTTTCAGGAACTCTTCCTGCCGCAGCGTTTCTTCCCGTTTCATTTTCGCATATTGCTTTTTCAGATCGCGATATGTTTCTTTCAGAGAAATGCCGCTTTCCAGCAATTCCTGATTTTCCGACCGGTTGATGCCTTCGGTTTTCATCATCTGTTCCATGTCTTCCTGCATGGCTTCCAGCGCATAACACTGTGAGATCAGCTCTCTTAAGCTGTTCTCGTCTCGGACCAGATCTTCTTCCAGCTGCTTCGCTGCCTTTCTGTTTTCCGACACCAGCAGTTCCAGGCGTTCCTCCGGCAGCTCCATGTCTTCGAAAGTACCGTACTGCTGCTCTATCATGATACGGGCGTGCTGCACGCTGCCCTGCTTCTTATGGTAAGTTCCCAGATCCCTGTCCAGCTGCTTTTGCAGCTCTTTTACACGATCTTGAACCCCCTGCATGGTACTGCGTATTTTAAGCAAGTCTTCCTGACTGCTTCTTTGCATTCCCACCTCGCCGTATCTGGCATCCAGCTCTTCCAATGAGACGCTGCGGTAATGAATCGCTGCTTTTGCCCGTTCCATAACCGCCTGATAGTTTTCCAACAGCTTAAGCTTATCGGATGTGTCGGAAGATTCCGTCTCGTACGCTTCTTTTTTCCCCTTGAAAATCATCTCCAGCTCACGTCTGGTATGGGTAGGTATGGATACCTCCCCCTCCCGGTTATAAGATGCGTAGACCGCTGTCCACTCTTGCTGTATCCGGTCGAGCTCCTGACCGATATGCTCCTTTTGCTGCTGCTGATGGGTTAATTCTTTTCGAAGTTTACCTGTTTGCTCCTGAAGCTTCGTAAGTTCCACTGCCTTTTCCGCCGCCTGTTTTTCCAGTAGATAAATTTTATTTTCCCCGTCTTCCAGCGCAGCCTGCAGCTCTGTCAGGGATCTCAACCGGTTCACATCCCCGGCCAGGGATTCCCGCCTTGCTTCTTCCTCTTTGCGCTGCCCGTTCAGCTGCCTGATCCGGCTGTTCAGCTGCTCCTTTTGCAGAAGATTTTGTTCTCCCTGCTGGCGAAGTATGCGAAGCTCATGATTTAATTTTTCGAACTCTTTTTGTTTTTCCTCATAGTCGGAAACAGTCTCAAAGCTCTGCAGGAATTTCAGATCTTCTTCCATGGTCTGGGTCTGCGTTTCCATGCGCAGAAGTTTCCGTTCTTTTTCCTCCAACTCTTTCTCAAGCTTCGCAGCTGCCTGCTGCCTGCGCTCTTCGTCATAATACAGGCTTTCATCCTTCGTTACGAAGGAAATCCCACGGGCATTTGTCAGCTCCTGCCCTTTTTCAACCGCAGTCAGGGACAGCACCGGGATCGCTGTGTCTCCTATCTGTGAATATTTCAGGTTCTGATCCAACGCCACCTGATCGTATCCCTCTTTGACCAGCAGGCCGTAGGGCAGCAAAGGATAGCGTTCCAGCATCTCCTTCTGGGTTTCTTCCTCCAGTCCCCCCACATATTCACATCCGATGACGGTTTCGATGCCATGAATTCTCTCTATCTGCTCTTTCAATTTCAGAACCGCTTCGGAAGGAGTAACCGGCTGTTTGTTACGCAATGATGACAGCATTTCCTTCTGCGCTTCGAATTCGCTGCGCTTCCTCACACATACGGAGAGATTGTTCTGAAACGCTTCCCGCACCAATTCCTGCCCGTTTCCGTTTTCCGGTATCTGATATATTTCTTTTATTTTGTCCAGCTGCTGCTTTTTACCACGGTACCGGCGGAAATATCCCTGACATTCTTCTTGCCTGGAAGTCAGCGATTCTTCTTTGGAGCTCTGCTGCGCGTCGCTGATCCGTATCTTGGTCAGCTGCTCTTCCAGCGTTTTTATCTCCTCTGCCACATCACGGATACGGCGGAGAGCTTCCTGTTCCTCCGCTTGCTTTTTGGTCAGCTCCTCCCCCGCCTTTTCAAGCAATAGTAGATGGGACTCTCTGTAAAGCTCTTCTATCCTTTGCTGTGTCTGCCGGTTGTGTTCCTTTTGTAATATTCTGCTGTTTTCCAGTACGGCTGCCGCCCGGTCTGTCTCCCGTTCCCGGCGAAGTCCTGCCTGCAGCTGTTCTTCTTTTTCACTGACCTGGGCTTCCACCTGTGCCAACCGCTCTTTTAAGTCTGCCGTGTCACGGTCCATCAGGATCTTCATCTGACCGGCCAGCTCACAGAGCTGTTCTGCCAATCCCTGGTTCTGGCTCTGCATACTGTCGATCGCCACCCTGGTTGACTCGAAATGGGCCTTCGCGTCCAGATAGTCCAGGTAGTCGTTGGCGGACTCCTTCTCTGTCAACTGCACGCTCCATTCTCTTTGCTCTTCCTCCAGGCCTTCCAGTTCCTTTCGGTATTGGTCCATCTTTTGTTCCAGCTCTTTCAGTCCGCATATCTCCAGAGATACGGAGGCACTCTCCGCTTTTCTCATCAGCTCCTGCCTGCGGGCGGTTACGGATTCCCGGCGCTCCTGCAGACGCTCACGTGCCTGATTCTTTTCCTGTTCCCGGTGAAGGCAGGTATTATAGGTCCGGACCAGCTGATCTTCCAGGTCTGTCCTGGCATGGTAAATATGTTTCAAAGTACCCATCCATTTCACAAAACCCGCTATCATTTCAATCTGCCGGTCATAATTGATGATTTCATTTTTCTTGCGCGACAGCTCCAGAAGCTTGTCCCGGATATCCAACAGGGTCTGGGCCATGGACACCTCTTCTTTATTTCTGTCCATTCTGGCGAAAAAAGCCTTTTGAATGATTTCCCCGATCAGGAGGTCCTCCACTACCTTGCGCGTAGTGCGGTAATTGGTCTCAAAATAGGTTCTGACATGCCCCTCCGTTTTATTGATCCCCCGGATGATCTCCCACTCGCTCTCATAGATTCCATAATCAGCCACAAAGCTCTGATACTCTCCCTTGCGCTCGAACAGCTGTACCTGGAGACTGAAATCCTTTTTCTCCAGATCCCGGAGATAATTCTTTAGTCCCTGGTAGGTGATCCGCTCTTCCCCGCTGCAAAGCGGAAGATTGCGCAGATCATTATCATTGAATTCACGATAGAATATGCAGTAATTAAAGTATTCCACCGCGGCCGTATTCCTGTCCTGGGCAGCTTCACTGCCGTTCTCCCTGGCTTTTCTGGCACAGAATCCGGTGGTCATGTACTGAAAACCATTTTTGATATGGCAGGGATTTAATTTCCATTCCACCAGCGAGTGGATGACGGTGTTGTCATTCCCGGACCGGAACAGCTTCTCGATGGGCTGTTTCTCATCCAGTGTGCAGTTTGGCAGCATGTTCTGCAGTAAAAGAAGCATCAGCACACTCTTACCGCCGCCGTTTGCCAGGTCATAGATGGTGTTTTTACAGGAAAAACGCATGACAAAATCGTCGTAAAATTGGGTACCGAAGTTATATTTTACATTATTCACCCGAATCCGGTTGATCTGCGGCATCGTCCTCTTCCTCCTCCTGATTCAGTATCTCGTACAGCCTTCCCTGATGTTCCTCATAGTAGTTGGTAATCAGCGCCTTGAATCTGGCTGTGGGATAATAACGCTCTTCGGCCTCCGCCAGCAGCTCCTGGGAGACCAGAAAATTAAACACCAGCTTGCTATAACCCCTTTTGGAGTTTCTGGATGCACGGATACTGGTTCCCTCCTCACCGGTCATGAGCGGCAGTTCCTCCCACAGCAGCGCCAGGGTCCTGAAACTGTTCTCCTCCATCTCCTTTAACACCAGGATCTCCAGATCCGCAGTCAGCTTGGCAAAGGCCGAGTCCGTATTATGGATCAGCTCCTCGACGCCCATATATTCGATAAATGTCTCACTGGCCGAATCGTGGTAGAAGGCGGCCACCACCTGATATATCAGGAAATAACACAGATAAAGTTCCCGGTTCAGACGCAGGCCCAGCACCCGTTTGAGCTCCTCATTGGAATAACCGTAGACCCGGTTTCCCTCGCCTGCCGACACATAGATGCCGCCCTGATATTCATAAAGGCACAGATTCATCTTCCCCGCCATCAAATGCACCATATCGTAGACTTCAGCGTTGGACAGATATTCTTCATAGAGCCCTCTGTTCGCTCCCCTGTCCCTGTGAATTTCTTCATTTATTAATAACGAGGATATGATATCCATGGCTTTCTCAAGATTACGGCTGTCCATCATTGTCTCTCCTTTCGAATATCAGATTCGTCACCTCAAACAGGCCCAGGATCTGAAGGCTGGTACCGGAGTCCTTTCGCACAGCAAAGGCAAGGTCCTCATATAAGCGTTCCTCTCTCTTTTCCAGAAAAGCGTTCATCCGTTCTTCCAGAAAAGTATCGGGATTCTTCCTGATCTCCCGGACCTGGTATTCCTCCTTCAGACAGAGATGGACCAAAAATGTATAGTAGTCACCGTTTCGGAAAATCCGGTTCGTATATTTCTCTTCCAGATACCCGTTCCATTCCTTCAGGGTAAAGACCGCTTTCTGCAAAAGCCAGTGGAACAGCTCCGTCAGAAGGATTTCAAAATTCTCATGGATTCTTAGTTCTATGGCTTCGTCTAAATATATGTATGTCTCTTCGACCTGCTCCCCGATCTTCTCACCGGTCTCCTGCTGGTCCGGACGGTAAGTCAGGAGATTATCCAGGTTTGGCAGATAGAAGCTTTTCTGGATTTTCAGATTCACCAGCGGCCGGACCAGCTCCCCTAAAAGGTCGGCCCGGTCCCGGTCCATCATCCGGGACACGGCCTGCCTGAAGTCAAAAGAGCTCTTAAGGGACTGGACCCGGGCTTTTACGATCCGCTCATCGGCCTGCTTCTGAAGCTGGGTACAGGCACTGAGCAGCTCGCTGTGTTTTTGCACCGCTTTCTTTAGTTCCAGTTCCAACCCATAGATGTCATCCATGGCCCGGTAATACTGACTGTTATATTCCCCGGAGGCCTCATCCTGCGCCGCCCGTTCCAGGGCTCTGTGGATCAGTTCACTGTTTTTCCGGAACAGATGCTGCTCCTCCTTGAACCAGCGCATACCCGTGTCCAGGAATTCTTCGTAAGCCCGAATACCTTCAAATACATCCTGCCCCAGTATCCGCAGCACCTCATTTTTCCTGTTCTGCAGCCGGCTCACCTCATTGTTGATGCGGCGGACCACTTCTGCACCCTGCCGGAAGTTCTGGCTGTTGATCAGCTTTTCCAGCAATAGCTGCTCCACACTGATGGTACTTTCTTCCTTGATCTCTTTTGTGTCCAGATAGAATTCCACCGCTTCGGAGGTAATGGAATAGCGCACGACACCGTTCTGGATACTGCTCTTTAACAGGCGCATCCGGATCGTTTTCTGTTTCCGGTCTGCAGGGTCAAAATAGACATAACGAAACGGTTTCCCCTCGTTTGTGATTTTGTCAAAAATATAGGAAACCAGTTCCTTGTTTTCCTCTTCTTCCAGATAGCAATCAAAATCCCGGCGCAGCAGGGCCGTGACAAAAGTCTCGTATTCCGAATAGAGGACTTCTTTTTCTTTGAAATTATTCTCTTCTATAAAAAAACGCAGAACGGCCAGAAGTATATATCCCATATCCAGCTGGTTGAATTTTCCGTCTTTATATTGGGTAAAAGACGTCTCTGCCAGCTTAAAATACGGATAGTATTTACGTATATGGCCGATCCGCTCACTATGCTCTTCGATGATCTCATGCAGCATCATATGTGTGCCTGTCATTAAATGTTCCTCCTGATTAAAGCATGGCGATCTCCTCCATGGACGTTCACCGAAGCTTCGTTTCCCTTACCTTTTTGCGGACGCTCAATACCAGGCCCGGGGATACCGAAAGCTCATCGATTCCCATGTTCAGAAATGTCTCTGTCAGTGTGAGGTCAGCGCCCAGCTCACCGCAGATACCCACCCAGATTCCTTCCCGGTGCGCGTTATCCGCGACCATACGGATCAGGCGCAGAATCGCCGGATGGTGAGGGTCACACAGCTGCTCCAGTTTCGGATTCTGCCGGTCTGATGCCAGTGTATACTGCACCAGGTCATTCGTTCCGATACTGAAGAAATCCACTTTCCTGGCCAGCAGATCGCTGATCAGAGCCGCCGCAGGCGTCTCGATCATAATCCCCTGCTCCACATCTCCATATGGGATCTGCTGCCGCTTTAATTCCTCCTGCACCTCCCGGACAATCTCAGTGATCTGATCTACTTCCTCCACGGAAATGATCATCGGATACATAATAGATACTGTCCCGTATGCGCTTGCCCTGTAAATTGCACGAAGCTGTGTCTTAAATATCTCCGGACGGTCCAGGCAGATCCGGATCGCCCGGTATCCGAGAGCCGGATTTTCCTCCGGTTCCATCTGAAAATAATCAACCTGCTTATCTGCTCCGATATCCAGTGTGCGGATAATCACTTTACGGCCCGCCATACTTTCCGCCACTTTTTTGTATACCTGAAACTGTTCCTCTTCTGTGGGGTAATCCTCAGATTCCAGATACAAAAACTCACTTCGGAACAGCCCAATTCCGCCTGCATCATTCTGCAGCACAGCAGCCACATCCCCAAAGCTGCCGATGTTTGCGTAGATCTCTATCTTTCTGCCGTCCAGCGTAACATTTTCTTTGCCCTTTAGCTGCCAGAGCAGCTCCTGTTTCTTTTTCTCTTCCGCCTGTCTGGTTTCCAGTTCTTCTCTCACCTTGGGTTCGGGCTCCAGATAGATCTTGCCATGATAGCCGTCTACGATCCCCTCTTTTCCGTCTACGGCATCATTAAGCGGAATGCTGACTTGAAACAGCGCCGGTATATTCATCGTCCGGGCCAGGATCGCAGTATGAGAATTGGAAGAGCCATGTACGGTTACAAACGCCAGCACTTTATCTTTATCCAGCTGAACGGTCTCGCTGGGCGCCAGGTCGTCCGCGACCAGGATCACCGGTTCGGTAAGTTCCATCTGTGATCCGTTACGTCCGGCCAGTATGCCCACCAGCCGTTCGGAGATATCCCGGATATCCGCCGCCCGTTCCCGCATATAATCATCTTCCATCATGCTGAACATCTGGGAAAAATTATCGCCGGTAGAGGCCACTGCATAGGCCGCGTTCACTTTCTGGGTACGGATCATATTCGTGATGGATTCCACATAGTCCGGATCTTCTAACATCATCTGATGCACCTCAAAGATCGCGGCGTTTGCTTCCCCCACTTCCTTTAACGCTTTTTCATAAAGCAAGGTTAGCTGCCGAAGCGCTTCCCCCTTCGCCCTTTCGAAACGCAGCAGCTCTTCCTGTGTATCTTCCGCGTGCTCTCTTTTGATTTGCTGCTGGTCCTTTCTGTAGACCTTTATCTTCCCTTCTGCTATCCCGCGAAAAGCCGTTTTTCCTTCATATATCTGCATATACCGGCCACTCCTTTCGATTATTTTTATTCAGCAGGACGAGCGTTCCGGTTGAATAAAAATTTATTTAGATATATTCTTGCCGTTTTTCCGATTTTCTTCCATATAATCTTTCAAACTGGCAAGGGCATCCGCAAATTTTTTCGAAGAAGCGCTGGGATTTCGTTTCAGTATCCGGTTCTTACCTGCGTTCAGCTTTTGCTCCAGAACTTCATGTTCCGCTATAGCTTCTCTCAAACGCACACGCAGCGGCTCCCGGTCCGGCCCTAACTGCAGATCCTCCAGACGCATTTTCAATTCCTGTTTCCGCACGATCCATTGTTCCCTGGTAATCTCTTTTTTGATTTCCAGCTGCATGAGCAGATCCGACATCTCTTCCTTGGCACTGGTAATCATTTCCAGAATCTTCTTCATGCCCCATGCATCTATGATCGAAACTACTGTGTCATAGATAAAATAACCGGAAATACCAAGCGAAAGAATAATGGCGGCCATATTTGGGAGCATAAGTATCAGGTTTTCAATCGGTTTATGGATCACCTTGATCAGCAGAACCGATAAAGCGCCCCAGCAAAGCGAACTGCTCATACAGATATAACCCTTGTACTGGATCTTATGGCTGCTGTAATCCCAGTATTTCACTTTGAAAATAGACTCCATCAGGGCGCCGATGGCCAGTTCCAGCAAAGTAGCCCCGATCATACCCATTAAAAAAATAAGCGGGATATTATCCCTCACCGGCAGCGTCACGAACAGAATCATGATGGCGCCTTCCCCATAAATCGGTATGAAAGGCCCCCGCAGAAATCCCCTGTTCACAAACCGGCGCTTGCTGACGGATACTACGGTAGACTCAAACACCCATCCGAAAAAGCAGTAAAAAAAGAAAAATAAGAGCCATTCATATATTTTATAAGTATACATAATCCCTCTCCTTTTGTTCTGTGCACATGGCTGTTTTTTCGCTATGAATACTTTGCGGTATTTTAGCGGTCGATGCATGAAAATAGTCAGCGAGGTATATTCGAGCCGCGCTCCTATTCTTGTTATGTAATGTGTAGTCATTGTAATGCCAACTCGCATTTCATGTGCTTTCATTCTAACATAACAGCCAAAATTATACAATAAAACAGAATTTCACCCGGATGTTATGACTATGTATACTATTGTAAATCGTATCTTGAAGGTGAAAGTTCAGAAATATTTTTAACAGGTTCGGGTTACACTATCTGTGAGGTGATGATGATGTCATATGTAGCTCCCGCTCTCCAGGAAAAGTTTGAAACCCTTTCCGTAGATCTGAAAAATGCGATACTGGAGCGTAATGTTCAGCTCTACACTCTTCAGGATCTCATTAAATGTCTGGAAGACATTGTAAATGAGGCTGAAGGTTAATATTAAAGGAGCTCTAAAAAAACTCCCTAATTAAGCATCGCCAGTTCCGGCAAATGCCGATTCTGGCGATGCTTTGTTATCGTTAGTTCTGATGAGTCTTGCAATCATCATTCCTCTCCTGACAGCTTACATAGAAGCAAAGAAATAACCGCCGTGTCCCTGAGAAAGATCGGCGGTTATTTCTGCTAATTTTTTAACTGGGGCAACCGTCTATCGGTAGCACCTTTCATACCATTATAATAGCACTTCTACGTTTACACTGCAAGATTCTCCATAAACAAACAAGTTGATCAAGTTTAGTATTCAATTACAGATTGCGGAAACTCAAGAATGTGAATACTTGTTTTCGGCAAACTACGATGATATAATAAATACGGTGCTACCAATATCGGGTATGCGGTTAGCCCTCTTACAGAGGGACTGTGACCCTCTGATTACATAGAAACCCTCCTCACTTGTGATTAGGGAATTTGTACGAAAGAGGGTGTTTCCAATGTTGACACTTGAAGGTCTGATCGCTGTTATCGGTCTTGTACTGACAGCGTTCGGACTTGGATATGCCATAGGAAGCAATCATAAATCACAAAAATAACCGCCCTCACTGCAAATGATGCGGTTATTTTTGTAATAACTAAATCAATTTGTGGCTAACCGTATATTCGGTAGCACTTCTTTATATAACTATAATAGCACTTCTACATTCACATTACAAGATTTTACATAAACAAACTTTCCATGCCAAACAAGTTGATCAAGTTTAGTATTCAATTACAGATTGCGGAAACTCAAGAATGTGAATACTTGTTTCCGGCAAACTACGATGATATAATAAATACGGTGCTACCAATATCGGGTATGCGGTTAGCCCTCTTACAGAGGGACTGTGACCCTCTGATTACATAGAAACCCTCCTCACTTGTGATTAGGGAATTTGTACGAAAGAGGGTGTTTCCAATGTTGACACTTGAAGGTCTGATCGCTGTTATCGGTCTTGTACTGACAGCGTTCGGACTTGGATATGCCATAGGAAGCAATCATAAATCACAAAAATGACCGCCCTGTCCTGAGAAAACAAGCGGTCATTTTTGATTAAACTATTTTCTTGGGCTAACCGTATATTCGGTAGCACTTCTTTATATAACTATAATAGCACTTCTACATTCACATTACAAGATTTTACATAAACAAACTTTCCATGCCAAATTTTCATGTTGCTTTTTAATCTGACTTGACTTTTCCCTTTTCCCTGCTATACTAAAAAAGCCAAAGCCCTTACAAATACTAAGGATTCATGGCAAATAATCCGTGTGTTCGAGACCTTCCACACGTAAAACAAAACTAAAGGAGATTAAAAATGAAAAGCAAAAAGGTAGTATTTATCACCCAGGCGGCCATGATAGCCGCTGTCTATGTCGTGCTGACACTCGTATTCGCCCCGTTTGGTTTCGGGCAGGTCCAGTTTCGCATCGCGGAAGCTCTGACCATCCTTCCCATGTTCACCCCAGCCGCCATACCCGGCCTATTTGTGGGCTGTCTGCTTGGAAATATTCTGGCAGGTTCCATTCTCCCCGATATCATTTTCGGCAGTCTGGCTACGTTGATCGGAGCCGTGGGTTCTTATCTGCTGCGGAAACACCGCTGCCTGGTGCCTCTGCCGCCGATCCTGGCTAATATCCTGATCGTACCATTTATTCTGCGCTATGGGTATCTGATTATTTTACCGATCCCGTTTATGATGCTGACTGTGGGCATTGGAGAAGTTGCGTGTTGCGGAATCCTCGGTCTTGTATTAATGTTCGCACTGAACAAATATAAGCATCTGATATTTAAGAATATGTAAAGAATATTTAAGAATATGTAAAGAATATTTAAGAATATGTAAATGAACCGAGTGTCACCGGATACGTGCAAAATAATACAGCCCTGGTAAGCGGACTACATATCCTGACATATCGTTACTGCCGGACTGCCCTGCATCTTGTGAATAGGTTCCGGGGCTGTCGGGAAATAAAATTTGCCTGCCAGATATTGATGTGAAACCTGCAATCATATTCCATATCTGGTATGACTTGTTCATTTCCAGACAGCCCCGGAATTTTTTTCAATCAGATCCTCTCTCGGGGATATGTCTTACGCCCTGAAGATGTGTCTTACATCAGATTTTCCGGGTTTAAGCACTCCAGCTCGGGAAGCATGAACCTTCCGTCCTTACGGATCAGCATATCGTCAAAATAAATCTCCCCGCCGCCGTACTCCGGCCTCTGGATCAGAACCAGATCCCAGTGGATCGCCGACTCATTGCCATTGGGTGCTTCCTCGTAGCAGTTTCCCGGTGTAAAGTGGATGGACCCCATGATCTTCTCATCAAACAGGATATCCTTCATAGGCTCCAGCACATACGGGTTCACACCTATGGCGAACTCTCCCACATATCTGGCTCCCTGATCCGTATCGAAGATCTGGTTGATTCTGGTAGTATCATTGGCCGTGGCATTGATAATTTTCCCGTTTTTGAACTCCAGACAGACATTTTCGAAGGTAAATCCCTGATACGGCGAGGGGGTATTATAGGAAATCTTTCCGTTTACCGAGTCTCTGACCGGAGCGGTAAAAACTTCTCCGTCCGGGATATTCATCTCTCCGGCACAGGGGATCGCGGGAATATCCTTGATGGAAAAGCTTAAGTCCGTGCCAGGCCCCGTGAGACGCACCCGGTCGGTGCGATTCATCAGTTTTACCAGTTCCTGCATGGCAGTGAGCATTTTGGAATAATCCAGATTGCAGACTTTATAATAAAAGTCCTCAAAAGCTTCCGTGCTGGTATTGGAAAGCTGGGCCATGGACGCGTTGGGGTAGCGCAGGATCACCCATCGGGTCTTGGGAACACGGATTTCATGATGCACCGGGGTGGAATACAGCTTCTCATACAGTTTCATTTTTTCCGCCGGCACATCCGCCAGCTCTGATGAGTTGGCAGAACCCCGGATGCCGATATAGCAGTCCATTTTGGACATTTCCAGAGCATCCACCTCAGCCATCAGCTTCATCTGTTCTTCCGTACAGTTCAGCAGGATCTCCCGCTGTACGCGCTGTCCGGTGAAATGAGCGAAAGGGATTCCCTTTGCCTCATACACTTCTTTGATTACAGCCCGGGCCAGGTCTTCTGTGTCTTCTCCGATATAGTGAATATAGACCTTGTCATTTTCCTTTACCTTGCAGGAATACCGGACCAGATTCCGGGCCAGCTGTTTGATTCTTTCATCCATTTTAGTTATCCTCTTTTCATTCTTCCCACTCATATCTGCCTGCTAAAAATCAGGATACCCTGTAATGCCGCAGGCAGTCATTCGTTTTCATAGATACAGCCCGCAGTATTACTAGCTGGGTATTTCTCTGATCTATTATTTCACAGAACTGATAAATACATTCCCCGCAGCCTCAAACATTTCCGCTGAAGCCTTTAATCCTTTTTTCTCGATCGAACCGCTGGATGGGTTCATATAGCTTACACTCACCTCATCGTATCCCATCAGCAGCACCGCATTGGTCCCGTCGATCATGCCGATCACCGGCGCGCCGTTGCTGATATAATAAAAGGTCTCTTCCAGAGTACAGCCGGTCAGATCCACCGCGCGGTTTTCCAGCTGCTCGTTCAGAATATCTACCGTCGACTTCCCGCTGTTTATAAATTCCTGAGAATTAATATAAATCTCCTGTCTCTTCAGCATAACATCCAGGCATACGGAAAGGCTGGTTTTTCCCTCCTCGACCGTTTCCGCGGAAAGGTCGGAAAGCTGGGTCCGAAGCTTACGGTTGCCCCGCTCCCACACATATTTCTGATTATCCGCCACGACTACACCCATGATCTCATCCGCCAGACGAATCGCCGGACCTGCCTGCGCGCAGACGGCCTGCAGCCTGCCTCTTCCATAGACATAAAATCTGCTGCTGGGATCGGCCACTTCTTCCAGCACTACTTCTCTGGAATCTTCGAAAAGGACTTCCTTCGGGTGCAGAAGCTTGGGTTTTGTGTTTTCCACCGGCCACAGAAGGGAGATCTGATACACCGTCTCCTTTAATTCCGACACATAGCTGCCGGCATTTACTTTCTGTTCCTCCTGCGACGAATTGGTCATGATATAATCTTCATCCGTCCGGGTATATCCGCCCGCAGTGCGTTCCACCCGATACAGAGTGATTCTGTTGTTGTTCACAGCCGCATCCGAGATATACAGACCGGAATCACCATAATTCAGATCTTTGGCGACGGCACCCTTCTGTCCTGCTTCCTCATTCAGAATCACCAGCCGGTACATAGGGAACAAAATATTCCCGGTTACTTCCGTCTCCAGATCTTCCTGCCGGGCAGCTCCGTACATGAAATCCGTATCAACGAATCCAAGGGCCCGGATATAATCTCCTTCTTCCGCGTTTACCGTATGTTTGAACCCGTTTTCCAGATCCATAACCGTAATGCTGGTGGAGTGGTACGGATCGTTTTGTTCCTGCCAGGCGAACAGACGGTTGTTCTCGGACACGCTGTAACAGCCTTCTTTGATACCGGAAGCCAGTGTCTGACTATTTCCCGAAGCCAGATCGATCTGATAGAGGCTGCCGTTGATCATCAAAAACAGTTTCCCCGCCTTATTTACATAGGAAAGAACTCCCATATCCTGATCTAATAATTGATAGGATTTTGGACTGCTGATAAACGCGGTTTCCTCAATGGTATTCGACACACTGCTGAATTTGTAGACACAGACACCGGATTTCCCCTCATGGCGTCCCCGGTTCATGTATCCATAGACCATGAAATCCGTATTCCCTTCCTCGTCCACGTCTATGATCTTGATCTCATGCTGGTCACAGGAAGCCCGCAGGTCTTTTCCGTCATAGAAACTGAACACCCGTGACATCTTATCCTCGGTCTGATCATACTGCCACAGTTCCCGTTCCTGGACAAAGCTGATCTTATCTCCCTTTTCATTTGTTTTAAAATCTATCTCATGATCCCGGATTCCCAGATAAATGGACTGTTTCCCGAACTGGGCGCCTTCCTTGTCAAACACCTGCTCCATGGTCCGGTCATAGTCCAGCAGATACATCCTGTCCTGGGTATAGCGCACCCGGAAAAACTCGGACACATGATAACTCTCTGCGTTACCGTTTTCATCCGGGGCCGTTACCATATATTTTAAAACGGCCGAGGTGGCGGTGGGGCTGATCTCCTTTATGGACACTTCCACATCCCCGGTCCTTTCCGCTTCCATTCCTCCCCAGTTCACCTGCGCCAGCTTACTGTGAATGGTCACGTGCTGGAACGTGGAATTATCTCCCTGGGAATTCGGTTCCAGATATTTGGATATGTCAAAATCCGCCTCCTCTTTTTCAAAAGTGGCGTCACTAAAAGACTGCATAAAGTCCACACAGTCCTTTGCATGCATCTCCTCATCGCAGACAATGCGGGTATAGAAGTCCACCGTCGCATCTTCCGTTTCCACGATGAGTTTTAATATATATTCCTGTCCCTGCTCCAGCAGATCCTTGATCGGAAGAACCACCCGAAAATAACCGTCACTTTGGGAAAAATCCATGACCTGCGTATCTTCCACCAGACGGGTCGTGTCAATACTCCGCACTTCGTAGGAAACGCTTCTTATCTCATTGCCGTATTCCTGGATCAAAACGGCAAGCTTCCGGTCCTGGGGCAGCGGCGTGATGGAATCCCGGACATAATTGGCGTCCATCTCCTGGGTATAGCCCTGCATACGGTTCACCTGCATGCCCTCTACTTCCGTATATGCCACGGGCAACGTAGCCGACGCCATCTCTGCCGTCAGGCCGGCATTCCCTTTATCTAAAATGCTGCTAAACGCAACGATTCCACCTGCGAACACAAGCAGCAGCACGACGACCCGAATCAGTAAATTCTTCATTTGATCTTTCCCTTCACTTCAGATTGTTCACACAGCAACCTTTCCAAAGAAGGATGAACCCCCAGAAAATCCCGGCACGCCTCATACCGCTCCGGGCTATTCTCCATTTTACGCGTTTTCACAGCCCGAATCAACAGATTCTTCGGTGTATGTTCCATGTCGATAAACTCCAGAATCTGCACCCGATATCCCTGCTGCTCCAGAAGCTCTGCCCGCAGCGCGTCGGTAGCGAGCGCCGCGATCCGCTCCTTAATAATCCCGTACCGGAACAGCGGCTCCAGAACATCGCTTCCCATCTGCCCGTTCAGCTCATGCTGACAGCAGGGCACCGACAAAATCACCTTTGCGTTCCACCGGACTGCCTTGGCCAGAGCAAAATCCGTGGCCGTGTCACAGGCATGAAGGGTCACCACCAGATCCACTTCCGATACCCCTTCATAATCCGCGATATCCCCCGTCAGAAAATCCAGCTTGTCGTATCCGTACCTCCGGCTTAACTGATTACAATGGTCAATCACATCTTTTTTCAGATCCAGCCCAATAATCCGTATATCATATCCTTCCAGTTCTTTCAGATAATAATACATGGCGAAGGTCAGATAAGATTTTCCGCATCCGAAATCCAGGATCGTTAGCTGACGTCCTTTCGGCAGCTCCGGCAGCACATCCCGGATAAATTCCAGAAACCGGTTGATCTGCCGGTATTTATCATATTTGCTTTTAACCACGTTTCCTTCCCGGGTCATGACACCCAGATCCACTAAAAAGGGAACCGCCGTTCCTTCGGGCAGCACATACTGTTTCTTGCGATTATGGGACAGGTCCCCCTGCTCTTTTGCCTGTTTCAGACGCTGCCTCTTTACAGTTACCCTGCCCTTTTTGCTGACCAGTACACTCACGCTTTCCAGCTTCGTCTCCGCCTGCAGCTGCTTAAAACAATTCTCCATTTTTTCCAGGACATAGGCTCTCACCTGATCTACGTCCAGATTCTGATGGAACACCTGATGATTCCGAAATTCTTCTGCCTGAAAAAACAACTGCTCCCGCCGAAGCATCGGCCGTATTTTTATCTTTGTTAAGTCCTGCGTGCCCCTGGCTTGGCTCATCGTCACCTGTATCAAATCTATATTCATTATATCCTGCAAAACCAGCCTTAATTCCTCCATAAAATCTCCTCTGCTGTATCCTCCATCCAAATATTTCCACCATCTGAAATGATTCTTTTGCTCTCTATTGTAATAGTTTTCCCGAATTCTGTCTACTGGCGTTTTGCTTTGCGTGTTATGAGTGTTTTGTGTGTGTTTTGCTTTAAGATTTATTTTGGGATTTGTTTTCTATAGGACCGGTAAATCATGGAACCGTATAAGTACGCACTTCTGTCTGCCTGATGTTTCCGTAATTATCAGTCAGGATGCTTAGGATACGGATGGTATCACCTGTTTTGCAGTCGTTCAGCTGGTCTTGGAATTGAGCGTAGACATAGCAGTTGCTCATTACCGTTTCCTGGTAGTCGGCCGGGTTGATGTCCAGGGGTTTCTCCAGGATCGTGCGGTCGTTTTGCATCACGAGGATTTGCCATGCCGCGACCCCGCCCGAAGGGCATGCATTAAGGGATGCTGTAAAGTATACTTTTAGGCGCAGTGAGTTGCAGAACTAAAAAGCCCCCGGAATTGGATCTGCCAGTCTCCCGGGGGCAAAATAGGTTTAATCCGCTGTCTGATCACGCACCAGAACTTTTTGGATTTCCGCGATATACATGGTGTGGTAATCCTTGGCAGGATACCATTTTTCATCATTTTCCGGAGCATCAAAATTCTGCGGAGGCATCTCAGCGTGATAGAGACGTTTACAGACAAAAATCATATCCGCCTCTTCAAATGCGGCAGTCTGATCCATAAAACAGGGCGTCAGTCCGGCACATTTCACCTTGTCCTCCTCTCTGCCCGATACACTGCCGCAGATATTCAGCGCTTCCCGGTAATCTTCACTAAAAAATGCCACCGTAAAAGTGTCGCCGGCGTCCACAAATTCCTTCGTATATCTGCTCTCCCGGATGTAAACCGTAACGGTATTCTTTCCCCACAATACGCCCACACCGCCCCAGCTGGCTGTCATCGTATTAAATTTTTCTTCCGTTCCGGCAGTAATCAGCATCCATTCCTTCCCAATTTTCGTAAATGGATTAAACAATAGCTCCTCCGCTTTTATCTCCGTGAATCCCATTCTTCATCCCATCCTTTCCGGCTGTTACAATTTAATTTTTGATTTTATATTTTATTATATCATATCCCATTTATTTTCCAAAGCATTCCCGGTGAATCAGCCGCGAACCCATAACCGGCGGGGCCGATTTCATTTAGACTCCGCCTTTCCCCCACCAACTCCCAATAGACACTTCCGCCTTTTTCTGGTATCTTAGTAGATATCAGTAATCTGTAAATAAGGGGAGATTTCCATGCATACATCCGTTGAAACTCTGAACCTGGTCATCGATAGCAGTAAGGCAAAGGCATCTATGCCCTGGCGGAAGCTTCTGGCCTTAAGTATCCTGGCCGGAATCTTTATCTCCGTCGGAGCCGCGGCTTCCAATACCGTGTCCAGCACAATAGAAAATCCCGCGTTAGCCAGGCTTTTAAGCGGATTGGTATTTCCTGCGGGGTTGGCAATGGTGGTCATCGCCGGCAGTGAACTTTTCACCGGCAATCATCTGATGATGATCGGTGTACTGCAAAAACAGATTTCGCTCGGGGGAATGCTGAGGAACTGGGGGATCGTTTATCTGGGAAATCTGTTGGGTTCCCTCATCACCGCGTTTCTAGTCGTTGTCAGCGGACAGCTGAATCTGTTCGGTTATCAGACTGCCGTTGCCACCATCCGGACGGCAGCGGCCAAATGCGCCCTTGACGTACCCCAGGCGTTTGCCCTCGGCATTCTGTGCAATATCCTGGTGTGTGTGGCAGTCCTTATGACCTTCCGGGCAGTCCATGTCACCGGCAAGCTGGCGGCGTTATATCTGCCGATTCTGGTTTTTGTACTCTGCGGCTTTGAGCACAGTGTCGCCAATATGTATTTTATACCCGCGGGCCTGATGGCAGCATCTGATCCCGGGTATGCGCAGGCTGCACTGGCGTCCGGGGTATCCTTTGATTCTCTCACTGTGATGAACGGAATAAAGAATCTCATCAGCGTATCCCTGGGAAATCTGGCCGGCGGCGCAGGACTGGTCAGCTGCCTATACTGGTATTCTTACAAGCGCTGATCTTTCTTTTCCCGTTTTCCTTAATATAAGTGATAAAAGAAAAGGGCCGCCATAGCTTTCGGGAATACCGCTGCAACTTGTGGTTGCGCAGATTCCAGCCCCGCTTGGTAGCCCTTTTTACGATTATCTTCTATACTATTCTATAACTACAACAGATCGTCTGACTCATTTATAGCTGATTCGATCGATTGCCATTTAAAATATTTCCAAATTCCATTACAGGAGGATGACTCATGACTTTAGGCCAAAAGATACAGCAGCTCAGAAAAGCAAGCGGCATCTCACAGGAACAGTTAGCGGAGCAGTTAAATGTCTCACGACAGGCGGTCTCCAAATGGGAGTTGGATGACGCTGTCCCGGAACTTAGCAAAGTCCTATTGCTCTGCGATCTGTTCGCCATCTCCGCAGACGAACTCCTCAGGGATACTCCCCGGAACACCGGGCCTTCCCTTGAACCGGAGGTACCTGCATCTTCGGATACAGGTACGAATCCGTCCATCGGCAGCAGCCTGCTCTCACAGTTAGCCCACATCAATACCAGTCATCAGGAGATCCTAACCGGCTTTAAAACCATGATCCTGGGATTCTTTCTCCTGGTCATTGATTTTCTCCTCTGCTGGGCTTATCAGCTCAAAGAGCAGCTCGTTGATATGGAATGGATGCCTGACATCACCTTCTATTTCTCAAAGCAGCCTATGCCCGTGTTTTTCTTTCTCACTTCTCTGATCATTCTTGCGGGATTGATTCTTATGGGCTTTGGCTTATTACACAAGTATAAGGGAGCCCGGCCATAGTGTCATGCTCTCAGCCCTTTTTCCACCGGACCAGGGTTGCCGTGTGCCGGCCGTCCCCTTCTGACTCGATCACATATTCACCAAAATCAGCAGGAATTACCGCGGCCTGGTACAAGTTTATCTGAGTCGAATATTCCGGATTCTTTTTGCTGTAGATCCTGGCATTTTTCCCTGCGGTCAGGGTTATGATATGGCAGTATTTTCCTTGCGTATCATATTCCCCTTTGTTCTGATAGTGGATCCGCTCGATCTCAAAAGGCATCTCCGGCACGGAGGAATAGCGGTCGATATAGTATTCCCGGGTCCATTTTACCACGGAAGGTTTTGCCCGCAGTTTCTTATCCACATAATCCTCCCTGCGGTATTTCGAAACCCGGAAAGAATGGTCCAGCTGCATTTTCAGAGGCTTCCCTGTCATGGTTTTCGTCTTGTCATCCCAGGAATTTCTGGCAAAATCATAGCTGAAAAAAGAATATTCCGTGCCGGCGATAGACGGACAGGTGTCCAGTTCCAGAACCATCTGATTACCGCCATGTCCATGATCCGTGCCAGGCGGGATCAGATACAGATCGCCCACATTGGATTCCCAGTTGCAGACATAATCTTTCCAGTCCTCTATCACCTCCTGGTTATTGGACTTCCTGCATTTGGCCTCCCACTCTTCCAGATCCGCATCATTATAAAATCCCATCCAGGTGTTGGCTCCCTCGTAGGCTTCCGCGATATAATAGGTCTCATACCTTCCGATCGGCTCATTAAAGTTCGTTTTTACATAATCCGTACTCGGATGCGTGTGGATCGGCATGGAGATCCGCTCCGCAGGCTGTTTATCCGGAAAATATCCGTCATCCAGCCACGCGTCCAGCGGGAACAGGTGCGGATAAGTCTCGCTCAGATACCGGCCTAACAGCTTATCCGGGTACTGCATCAGATTCACAAACGGAAGATTCAGCTGCTCTTCACGGCCCACATCAATGAGGATGGATAATTCCGGCCCGGCCAGCTCATTCCAGGCATTACATTCCAACCCCGGGATGTCCCAGAAATCTTTATACCGATACGCGCCCCAGGGACCAGGCTGATAGATCTCTACTTCTTTTACCGGATATTTCAGCATCGTACGGATCACCTCATCATAAGCTGCTTTCGGCAAAATCTTTAATTCTTCCGTTTTAACGGCCTCCACATAATAGTCCATTTTTTCGATTATAAAATGTTTCTGGAAGTGCAGTAAATAGTAGTCACAATAATAATATTCCTTCCAGTCATATTGAGGGTCCGGCTGATCCAGGGCAAACGGAATTAATTTTCCGTCCCACATACTCCACAGTAAAGGTTGTCTGGTCATATCAAAATAGTAGGTACGCGCATAGGAATCATACAGCTCCGGAACCGCAGCGCCATACCCGTATACGACAGTTCCCTTGCCTAACCGGTTCTTTAAATCCTGTATTTTCTCAGGGTCCATCAAATCAGAGATTTTCCCCTCCCTATTACAGTAACCAAAAGAGGGGTCCTCCGTAATATATTCCTTTTTATACTCCCGTATCTTCTCCATGGGCAGATACATCGACTGTGCCGGTATAAATTCCACCTCCGGACACAATTCCTTCAGCTTATCCAGAATCTCTGCAAAATCCACCCCGTACCAGCCGTCCAGGGCCACGGCGCCTTCCGCTCCCAGTATCTCTTTTGCCATCCGGCAGATGCAGTTCTTCTCCCCCATCACAATGGCGTTTTTTGCATCCTGCGAAATCTGAATTTTGTTCGACGCGTTGTGTCTTCCTTCATATAATGGCATCTTGTTTTCCTCCTATTTTTTTTTTGTGATTTTTAATTTACTGAGCATTAAATTCCCGAACATGGGCATTCCCATAACCGTACAGACTTCTCCGAAGAGAAACAGGCCAGGGGACAATGTTACAATTTCTTTTTCCAGCATACCTTTTATTCCCGCGCACCCGAAAACCAATGAATCCGGCTCCTGATAAAATTCGTTTACCGCATGCTGGACTTCTTCCGGCCTGATGTATCGCAGCTGCATTTTTTCTTCCAGATTCCTTCCGCTGACGATCTCCCCGTTTTGTACACTCAAATGGGCATTCACACCGTCAAATGTGGTCAGCGTCATATGTTCGAAATCCGTTTCCGCAAGCCCTGCCTCCGCTTTCTTTTGCGCCAGCCAAGAGGCTGCTTTTGCTCCGTTGATCTGCAGCACTTTCCGCTTGCCGCCAAGTTCCAGACGGACCTCTTCCAGAACCTTCGGATATATGTTTTTCATGCTTACCTGATACTCATACCGGTCATCCGTTATCAAAAAGATATTTACCTCTGTGCCATGGCTGATCAGTCCGCTTCGCCCATGCGCATCCATAGCAGCGCCGCCGCCCACCGCCGGACAGTTCAGCACATCCGAGAACATTTCCAAAAACCATTCTTCCCTGCCTGCATTTCCAAACAGGATAATGGCAGCCTGAATCGAACTCTTTTCCGGTAATTTTTTAAGCTGTTCCATAGCTTCGGAATAGGTCCCGTAAATGTGGCAGCCAGCCAGATCATAGGGCAGCAACACCCTATCCGGCTCCCCGCCTTCGGATCGTCCGGTCATTCCAAGACTTGCGCATCCAAAGACTCCTTTCAGCGGTTCTTTGTCGGGCAGATAAAATCCTATTTTCATTTTTTTGTTCAACCTTTCCCCCTGGTATGTTTTATGTGTTGATAATCAAAATCGGTTCTTTGTTCATTGACTGGACCACATCCGGCAGTTCCTCACTTTGGAAGCCGCCGTCTGCCAGCACCTCATAGCCAAACTCCATGATACCGCAGCTGTTGCAGACGAAATTCGTATCCCATGTATTATCAAAGATCATAGACAAAAGCCGGTCCGGATGCTCCGGCAGCTGTGACACACGTTCCGCCACGTGCGGCTCTCCAAGCACCATCAGTGAGGTGTCTATCCCGTTAAAAAGCCAGCTGTGTCCCTCCTGCTCATACCAGGCAAATCCATCTGTCGCATAATAATCCATACAGCTTCCCGGCAGCTGTCCAACTCCCGGCAGATAAGGCAGATCTGCATTATAGAATAGCGGAATCGTATGGACCGGGGACTGAAAAGCCAGATAAAACACCTCGGGATCAAAAGATGATTTCCGGTTAAACTTCACGTTCAGCCTTGCCCTGTTCTCCTTCTTATATAAGATAAGCTCCCGCTGTCCCCATTCCAGGGAGGGATGACTGAATTCCTGCCGGTATGTGACCGTATATTCATTATCCTCCGTTTTGACCGCGTCCTTTGCCTTTGCCGTGATGGTCTCCAAGGATTGTTCTCTCATCCGGGCTCTTTGCTTCTCATCATCTGCCAAAAAGATATCCTTCAGCACCCAGCGGGGAGCAAAACCTTTCGGACGGCAGGACAAAAATGATCCAAATTCTCCTTCTACAACAACCGCTCCTTCCCGGCACACACGGCAAGGCCAGTGCCTGTGATCCAGCTCTATCTCCAATGGTGCCTCTGCCTCTTGTCTGCAGGTTATGTCCTCCTCTTCACCGGTCAGCAAGCGATATCCTCTCTCTTCAAACGGGTCAAGGCGATCCGCCCAGAATCTCGCCACCTGTCCGGGAACACAGTCGCTGAAGGTCTTTGAGACATTTTCTTTGCTCAGATGGGATTGTGCTTCCGGGCGTTTGAAGTTGGAAGGACCTTCTTCCAGAATAAACGGGTATTTCTTATGACTCTTCAAGTCTTCCACACCGAAATAATTTCCTCTGAGGCAATGATAAGGGAACCGGACCCAGTTACTCACCGGATACCTGCCGGGGTTGATCAGACAGACCTCTTTGGCTGTTTCCCTGTTTCTTAATAAATCCGCAGTCAGATTTTCCGATAGGGCCAAAGCCCGATAGGCAAATATATTTTTTTCCGCCGCCATCATTCTGGTATCCACGGAATACGGTGAGGCCACCGACTGCCAGGAACCGTAGGTATGCTCATGGAACATGCACAGCTGTTCAACCGCATCCTGATAGTCGTCAAACTGTTCCGGTGACATCCCCAGCGGTTCCTGCCACCCGGTATCCTGCTGTACTGCCGGTCCGTTCTTTGCCAGCATATCCACTGCTTTCAGATTCACAGCCGCCTTTTTTCCCACTGCCAGTTCCACCGGCGCACTGACCGTGCCGTTGGCCCACCAGTCGACCCATTCTCCTTTTTTCACCGGAATGTTATCTTTATTTTCCTCTTCCAGGCACCGCATCGCTTCTGTGGCTGTCGTCATCCGGATCTCAGGCTTTAAGCCCAGTTCCCTCCATTTCCGCACGAATTCGGCAATGGGGCCGAAAGGCGGGTCATTGTCAACCCGATAGTTGTTCGTCACCGAAACTAAAAGCCGTTCATAGGGGTATCCGCCATATATTTTATTCTGTGTGAACCCATCCCTGGACTGCTCCATGTTTTCACCGCTTTTTCCCTCCAGCAGCCGTATGGTTTCCACACACCGCCGGTGGGCCGAACGTACGGATTCCTCGTCGGCTTTCCAGATATCACCAGGACCGGGAGGACGGTAGCACAGATCCGACACGGCCGGTACCGGTCCGATCCGCCAGTTCTCGTTAAACAGGAAATAGCCATCGCAGTATCCGGAATTCAGCCACACGAACATTCTTCTGCCGTCCGGCATCTCCCAATAAAAAGCGGAGGGAGTGGGGCATGGCGGCAGCGCGTTATATGTGTTGGGCCCGATCCAGAGCGCGTTCATGCCCTGATCCAGCGCCCGTGTCAAAGCGGCCCGGGGCATACCGTTTACATCATTCTGCATAAGGGAGGCAGGCTTCCACCGCTTTGTTAATTCACAGGGCAGCCACTTTAAGATACGATCCCATTCCCCGGATGTGTGGAACGCAGTCGTATTAAACGCCATCCCGCATATATCCAGTTTCCCGGCCTGCAGCGCTGTGACCAGCCGTTCACGGTCACATGCGGCCGCGCTCTCCCACCAATCCGCTGCCGGAAGCGCGGTTTCCGCCGTCCAGTAAAAGTCGGGATCTTCCATAGCCAGCTCAAGCGCCCGGCCCACATATTCCTTTTGCAGCCTTCGCGCATATAACGGGTGATCCGTAAAACCAAAATCCGTATGAGAATGATGGATGATATCGATTTTTTGAATTGACATATGTACACACTTATCCTTTCACCGCTCCGGAGGTCATACCCTCGATAATATATTTCTGGCACAGGAAGTATACGATCAGCACCGGTATAATCGTGAGGATCACATCCGCGAATACCAGGTTCCATTCCGATGCGTATCTTCCGCAAAAATTATAGATCGTCATCGGCAGTGTCCATTTTTTCGGATCACTCATAAAATATAACGGCAGCTGAAATTCATTCCAGACCGACAAAAACACTGTTACAATGATTGTGGCGTTTACCGGTTTCAGAAGCGGAAATACCACCCGGAAATATACCTGCAGCGGATTACAGCCATCTATGACTGCCGCCTCGTCAATCGTGGTGGGGATCGACGGAAAGAAACCGTGATAAATAAAAATACAAAAGGATACCGATGTAGCTACTTCCAATAAGATCAGGCCGGCCAGCGTATTCATCAGATGAAGCGTCTGCATGATCTTAATCGTGGGTATCATGGAAATATTAAATATCAGCCCTAAAATCAGCAGATAATATAGAAAACGATTCATTTTTGACCGGTTTCTGGAAAGTACATAAGCCGCCATGGAGCTTAAGAGGACACAGAAGATAACCGCAGTTCCGGTTATGAGCATGCCGTTTCCAAAGGCCCGTAGCACATTTGCCTCTTCAAATACTTTTACATAATTTTCAAAATGCAGGCTCTGCGGCAGGGATATACTCAGCAGATCCGCTTCTGCCGACGTTTTCAGGGAATTAATGACTGCCAGAGCGATAGGGTACAGTACCGTCAGGGAAAGTATCCATAGAAATATCTCCAGAAGCACACGGGCAAACCGGCTTTTCTTCGTTCGTATGCCCATCAGAACTCCACCTCCCTTTTTTTCAGCAGGCTTAAGCCCGCGAAGGCAAATCCCGCAATCAGAATGTTCAGCATCAGCTCATAGGCCGTAGCCATACCGTATCTGCCGGATGACAGTTCCTTGTAAACCATGGTGGCCAGCACCTGCGTCTGAGTGCCCGGTCCGCCTTTGGTGATCGAGATAATCAGGTCGAAGATCTTCAGGCCGCCCACAAAACTCAGAAATAGATTAATTGTGACAGAAGAGATCAGAAGGGGCAGCGTGATCCGGAAGAACCTCTGTACTCCGCCTGCTCCGTCGATGGCAGCCGCCTCATAGTAGTCTTTCGGAATTCCCTGCAGCCCGGCGATATAGATTACCGTGGAGAACCCCACTCCCTTCCAGATGCCCGCCCAAAGAACACTGTTCATGGCGGTCGCCGGGTCCGCTGTCCACTGTCGGGCGAGACTGTCAAGCCCCATCCCCCTTAGCATCGTATTGATAATACCGTACTGGGGATTATACATTGCCGTGAACAGCAGGCCGATCGCCAGGGGGCACAAAACAACAGGGATAAAAAATACAGTTCTGAGCCATGTCTGTGATTTCAGACCCTTGTTCAGTGCCAGGGCCAGCATCAGCGCAATCACATTGGTAAGTACCAGTGTGCCTATGGCATAATAGATGGTGTTGCCGATGGACCTCCAGAAAACCCTGGACATGGACGGATCTGTAAATATCTGTATGAAATTGTCGATTCCGTTAAAATGGATCTCCGATACGTAGATATTCCAGTCCGTAAAGGCAAACACCTCCCCGAAAGTAATCGGTATCAGATAAAAAATACCATATAGCAGAAGAACCGGTATGGCAAAATACAGCGGGTAAATTCTGCTTTTCTTCACTCACAGCACCTCCTTTATCTGTTTTTCTTTATCATACCGATCCTGGCTTTTTTCTTAAATAGACAATCTGAAGGTCGATATGGACATTCTTAATTTATGCCCCCTATCCCCTATACTCCCTCCCGGACCATTGTTATAATATAGACAGAGTATTACTATAAGACTTACCCGCTGTACCGGTCACGCCGGCCAGAAACTGAGAATGGAGTGAAATGAACTTGAAGACGATCATGAAGAGACGGACACTTCGAAAAAATTTGTTCCTGTCGTTTGCGCTGATAGTTATAGCGATCGCAGGCTTGTACCTGCTGCTCTTTTTTGGCAGGGATTACAAAAATTCGAAAGAGCGGTATCTGAAGGATTGGGAAAGGCTTGTCTCCCAGATCGCAAGCCAGACCGATGATTATTTCACTTCCATGAACAATATTACAGTTCAGCTGGTATACAGCAATATCATCTATGAGTCCCTGGTCGCTGCCAATGCGGATGCAAGCAGCTCTAATTTCTTTGATGACAACTCCCAGATCAAGAAAAATTGTTCCCTGCTTATGTCGGCTTACAGTTCCATTACCAACCAGGCTTCCAGAGTGAGTATTTTTGGTATGCAGGGGGATTATTGTTCGGTAGGTTCATCCAGGCGGAATCTTCGTACATCCGATATCTTACAGCTGGATCTGTTGAAAGCTTCTGAAAAGAAGGGAGGAGCTCTGTGTATCCTCGGTCCGTTTCCCGACCCGCTGTCAGAGGACAGGAATGACGACAGGTACATCTACAGCGCTTCCAGAATCATGAAATATGGTTATGGTTCCTATGGTTATGTTGAGGTACAGCAGCCTTATGAAATATTAAATAAAATATGCAGTGTATCTCCGGATATGGAAATCTTTGTCTATGATGACAGGGGAAATATGCTGTATCCTGTGAATACCCGGACGCCGGACTCTTCGGAACAGGAGCTTTGCCGTCTCAGGCTGCAGAAGGTGAAACAGCAATTGGCTGCCGCGGATTCCTGCCTGTTAAAAACAGGGGATGAGATCCTGGGCGGAGCCAAGCTTAAGAATAACCTGATTCTGGTCGCCGCGGAAAAGCAGTCCATGCTGTTTTCCGATCTTTATCAAGTTCGGAACAATACCGTATTTTTTACATTGATCGTATGTTTTCTCTGCATCCTGATCGTGTACTCCGTAAGCGGCTATACTTCCAAGTCTGTGGAAAAATTAACCCGCGCCGTAAAGAATATTGATTTTCAGGATTATACGCTTCCCATAAGCCCGGATGAATGTACCACGGATGAGACAAGGCAGCTGGCGGAAGTAACCGGGCATATGTTACAGAAACTAAAGCAATTCGCCACGCTCACCTCCGAAGCCCAGGCCCGGGAACTTCAGGCTACGATAGCCGCGCTCCAGTCTCAGATCAATCCGCACTTTATGAACAACACACTGGCCGCCATCAGTTCCTCCGCCCTGGAAAGCGGAAATATGAACGTAGTCTATATGTGTTCCCACCTGTCACGCATGCTTCTCTACACCCTGGACGCGGAACAGGAATCCACTCTGGATACGGAGGTGGAGTATACACGGCATTATCTGGAGCTCATGCGATACCGTTATGACGGGGAGTTGAAATATGACATTGAAATTCCACCGTCCCTCCTGTCGGTCAGGGTACCGCGGCTGATTCTTCAGCCTCTGGTTGAGAACTGCATCTATCACGGCTTTGACTGTGACCGGGAAATCAGGATCATACAAATAAAAGGGGAGCAAAAGGACCAGCTCTGGACCGTCCGTGTGACGGACAACGGATGCGGTTTTTCCGGGGAAGCGCTGCAGCGGATTACCGCCGAACAGGAGAAAATCCGGGCGCTGCTGGACAGCGGCCGCTCTTCCTTTATGAGATCGGAAGAGCTGGGCGTCTTAAATACTTTTTCCCGCCTTTACATTCTTCAGAAAACCCATACGGTATTTGAGATACATTCGTCACCAGCCGGCGCAACGGTTATCATAGGAGGACAGATTCATGATTAAAGTATTTATCGCTGAGGATGAAAAGTTATTGTTAAACGGACTGATTACGTTTCTGAATTCGTCGGACGTGCCTTTGAAAATTATCGGCTCCGCCTTAAACGGGCAGGATGCATGGGAACAAATCCGGAAGAATCCCCCCGACCTGCTCATCACGGATATCCGTATGCCTGTGATGACCGGCCTTGAGCTGATTGAACGGGCCACCAGGGACTACCCCGAAATCATGACCATCATCATCAGCGGTTACAGCGACTTCGAATACGCCAGAACATCTCTGCGCCTGAATGTGTCCGATTATCTGTTAAAACCGCTGATGCCGGACGAGGTGATCCGCACACTGTCCGATGTGGCCGCTGTCATTGAAGGACGTAAGCAGCAGGAGGTCACGAATTATTTCCGGCTGGCATTTTCCCAGTCCACGCAGCCGCCCCGTATTCCCACTGCCCTGGACGCGATCCCCTTTTATCTGTGCGCCTATTCCTGCGCAGGTCCCATCGTGACAGAGGATCAGTTATCCATCCTGGAAGCGATTCCACAGTATACCGGACAATTCCGTGATATGGTACAGCAGCTGCTTTCGGATGCCGTATTCTGGATCGTCCGCGGCAAATATACCAACGAGAGCGTCATGATCCTGGGATTTGAAGCAGATCCTTCCGTCTATGAGGATACGCTTACGAAACTATGGGAGCGGCTTATGGCTTTTATCCCAAATAACACCATGGTGATTGGCCGTCCCCTTGTAGACAGTCATGGGATTCTGGATGAGATCCGCAGGCTGCGGGCCTCCCTGAAACAGCATATCATACTGGGCATCTCGCAGACATTATACTACGACTACGAATCCGACAATCTGGCCTATCCCTATCTTCCAAAAGATACGGAGTCCAGGCTGTCCTTTGCGATCTCCTCCAATCAACAGCAGAAATTTGCCGCGGAATATGCCCGGTTTCTGAAGAACTGCCAGGGTGAGCATTACTCTCAGCTTCAGATAGAGATCCTTCTGCGCCAGATTTTACATTTGTTCAAATTCAGTTCCACTACGCTGCATGCGGATCTGGAATTGGATCTGATGCAGGCGGTGAGCTCGTCTTCTTCCTTTCAGCAGCTTCTGGAGCAAACCAGCCGGATCTATCAGATCCCGTTCCAAAAAGATGAGACCGCGCCTTTATCCGCAGTCTCCTCTTATGATTTTGCTTTTCAGATTAAAAAGTACCTGGAAGAAAACTATAACAAGCCGATCTCATTAAATGACCTTTCCGAAAAATTTCATTACTCCGTAGGATATCTGTGCAATGCCTTCCGTAATGCCTATCATGTCACACCTCTGCGCTGCCTGAACCAGATCCGCATCTCCCATGCAAAGAAGCTGCTGAGCGGGAATATCGATATCCTCCTTAAAGATGTGGCGTCCTGTGTGGGCTTTGCAGATCCGCTTTATTTCAGCCGGCTGTTCAGGAAAGAGACTGGGATGTCTCCTACGGAATATCGGGACAAATGGGAGGGGGGGAATAAGTGGATGGGGCCGGCCGGAGCGGGCCGGGATTTTCTTTCTCCGCACCGGGAGGGGCCGGCTTTTGCGGGGGTGGGGCCGGGCGGCAATTCTCGCGGGTAGAAATCACTTCGGCCGGGCCTAAGAACAGGTAACTCCGATGGTGGGAGAACCTCTTATTGGCAGGGCCTGGAACAAACTCGCCAAAGGACGGCTCGAACAGTGTTCCAGGCCCTGCGAGGTTCTCCCATCATCTGCGTAACCTGTTCTAAGACCCGGTCTCAAGTGATTTCTACCCGCGAGAATTGCCGCCCGGCCCCACCCCCGCAAAAGCCGGCCCCTCCCGGTGCGGAGGAAGAAAATCCCGGCCCGCTCCTACTTTGGTGATGTTTTATTATACTTTAAGGGGAAACTGGGGGATGATTCATGGAGTTCTTGAATCTGGCTGTTATGCCTGTCTGGGCTGCGGTTTCATGGGGATAATTATAGTCACAGGGCTTTTTATTTATTGTATTGGAATGAATTTGATTTGTTTGGAATCGTTTTTCCTGCATGATGTTGTGGTAATGGATCGGGACTACGGTCTGATATATGATATTTTCCCGTACTTCTATACCGCCGCTGGCTTCATCCATATAGATGCCGCCGGGGAAGCCTTTTTGGCAGGTGTATTCTTCATGCTGGTGCCCTTTCCAGGAATTGTGGACCATTATTTCTTTTGGGTAGGAGGGGCCCTGGTAATTGCCCGCTATTAGATTGTGGGTTATTTGGGTGCCGGGCTGCAGTCCTAAGGTGTATATTCCGGCGCCGTCGTGCAGTTCTGTCAGCACGTGGTGGATGTAATTATAACGGACTTCATGTTCCCGGCAGACGCTTTCTTCGCTGTAACGCTTGAAATGGGGCAGCGGCTTGTAGGAATAGCGGGTGTCGGAATCGGGGTCTACATAACCCCAGCCCCAGCCGAGGGAGATAGCGGAGTAGGGAAGGTCGCACAGTTCATTGTGTATGATGTGGAGACTCTTCGCGTAGCCGCAGAGAATGGCTGCGGAGCCCTTGAACTCTGCTCCTGCGTTGTGGATATAGCAGTTTTCCACATGGTTGTCCCGCACGATCTCACGGCTGTCAGACGGATGGGCATCGGTCTCCTGAAAATCTCCGGCCTGGATGCCGTTTCCGCTTATATCGCTGATTTCACAGTAGGTAAGACGGTTATCTGCGGAGCCGTGCTGCAGGTCCACCGCTCCGTTTCCCAGATGTAAGAAACGGCAGCTGTCAAATAGAATTCCCTTTGCATGGTCCAATATGACGCAGGATTTCGTTTTTTTAAAATAGGAATAGGTGAGCTCGTCATCATCCGGGTCTTTTAAAATGTTGGCCTGTACGTCGGGATGTCCGTTGATTCCTGGATCGAGGAATGTCGTATATTGGAATGTAAGGTCCTGAAAGACCAGGTTTTTGATTGGTCTGTCTTTTTCTCCATGGATGACCAGCAATTGTTCGGCTATCGGAAGTTCTACTTTCCGTTCTGTTATGGGAACCCCCTTTGGATAAGCTACATAGAGAAGGTGCTCTTGTCTGTCCAGATACCAGTCGCCGCCTGCGCCCAGCAGTTCGTATAGGTTTTCTGCATAGCTGGGGCCGTCGATCTGCATGCCGATCTTGATTTGGCAGTCTTTAAAACACGGCTGTTTCATTTTCAGGAAAATACCTTCTTTTGTCTCGCTGACGGACTCTACCGGACAGATGGAGTGTGTCCAGCCCACGTCGTAGACAAATTCGATGTCCTGGGGATTTCGGCATGTGAGGAACATGGGGTCCTGTGTCAGGTATCCCTCGTAAATATCGCACTGCCGCTCTCCGTTATAATGGCTGCCTGTTTTCCGGTATCTTTGGAAGGTGTCCGAATGAACCGTTTCCCATGCCCTGTTTTTTTGTGTTCCGGTCCTGGTTCTGGCAGCCCGCTGCCCGTCTATGTAGAGATGTCTGGAATACACACCTTCCGGAACTTTGGCTTTCCATATGGTGTATTCCTCCTGTTCAGACGCCTTTTCCCAGCCGGAGATAGGGATGGAGCCCCCAATGCAGGGCTGTTCGCCCGGATATGCCTGGTAAGTGATTTTCGTTCCATCTATGGCGGAGTCATCTGCCGTGAAAATCTCCGGGGTCTGATACCGGTATTCCCCGCCGCGCAGATAGACGGTGATGTCGCAGCCGTATTCCTTCTGCAGGTCTTTCGCTTTTTTCTTTGCCGCGCTAAGGTCCGGGAACGGGTCTTCCTTTGTGCCTGCGGCACCCGGATTCGCTCCGGGTGCCACGTAGATTTCCAAATTCTTCACATTTAGCCTCCATGTATGCGAATTCTGTTACTATTAACCTCCAATGACAGAGGTGTTTATCTATAGGGGCCTTTGCCCGGGCCGCTGTCACCAGCCGGGAATTCCCTGTGCTTTGGCGTTCTTGGCTATCTCATCGTCGATGGCTTTTAACACGTCAGCAGGCCCGCAGTTGCCCAGGAACATTTCCTGGATCTGCTCGAAGGATGAATTCCCATAACTTGCCGGGATAAAGTCAAACCAGCTTACTCCGCTTTTGCCGCTGCGTACCGCTTCCTGTGCTTCTTTTATCTGGGGAAGCAGACTGTCGATCGATACATTGTCAAACCAGGGCGACTGTTGTTTCGCGGTATACATTTTCTCGACAATATCCGGCCGGGCCAGGAAATTGAATAATTGGAGCGCTTCGTCGATATGTTCGCTGTTCTTGTTGATGTACAGGGAATTCGATGAGGTGACACCATAACAATCGCTTCCGTCAACCGGGAAAGGAATAAAGCCGAGTTTTTCCGCATAATCCGGATATTTTTCCATTCCTTCGCCAAAACAGGAATCATTGAACACTAACATGGCTGCCGTTCCTTCATATAATGCGCTGTATTGGCCGCTCCAGGTATCCGACATGGCAGTCTCTCCGAAATATCCCTTTTTGTAAAAATCATTCTGGCGTTCCAGACATTCCACCGCCTCCGGCAGATCGGCAAGTTTTATCTTATTTTCCCCGTATTGTTCCCAGAAATCGGCAGTCTTTGCCGCTATGTAGGACCCCCAGTACGTATCCATCCATGTCTCTACCGGCCATACATCGCCTCCTGCCAGGTAAATCGGTGTGATTCCCTGATCTTTGATTTTCTGGCAGACATTTTCCAGCTCTTCAAAGGTCTTCGGAATCTCCAGATTCAGGTCTGCGAATATCTGCTTATTGTAATAGATTCCCCAATACTGCGCTCCCGCAATGGGGAAACCATAGACTACACCATCCCACTTGGAAAACTTATCCAAAAGATCCTGATTCACATTTTCAAGGCACGGATCACTGGTGATATCCAGGAAATTCTCTTCGGCCAGCAAAGCCGCCTCTCCTGTCCCGCCATTGTAATATTCCACGATATCCGGCAGCTCTTTTGTGGCGATTTTGGCTCCCATAATATTGTTATTCATATCATCAGGGTTCGTGATCAGCTCCACCTTGATTCCTGTCTCTTCTTCAAACTGCTGATAAACTTCGTTGTCCACATCCTTAAACCAGCTTTTAGAACCCATAAGTGTCAGTGTAACGCCGCTGCCGGCTGTCTGTGAATCTTTGGCCGCCGGCTGTTTGTTTTCGTTCGGCTGCCCCTCCTGCTGCGCGGATTCCTGTGACTGATCTTCCGGCTGCGCAGCAGCACCGCTGTTATCCGAACCGCAGGCGGTCAGAGAAAGGGTAAGGACCAGTGCCAGTAACATACTGCATGTTTTCTTCATTCATAATACCTCCCGTTTATTTGATGTGTTTATTATATCTGTTTTATTTTTAAAACCAAATGGATAATATTTCGATGAGTATAGACAATCTTAATATCCCTTATCCATTTGCTTTCCCATTGCCAAATGGCGTGCTATACTTGCGCTAACCTATAGTATGTGAGGAAGGGGAAAGGTATATGCAAAATACGCAGCTTCAGCAGCAGCTAAGTGAAGTCATCGATTTTATCTGTTGCCACGGCAGTTCCATCCGTTTCTTATCCTCCGGCGTCTGGGTGGACCGGGAGTGGGATACCCCGAGACAGAGCACCGGTCCAATGTTCGAGTTCATATATCTGATGAGCGGGCAGACAAGGATATACCTAAACGGTATCACCCATTCAGTCAAAAAAAATGATCTTCATCTCCTGGAGATCTCTGGCAGCAGTACGGGGGAAGGCGGACATTTTCAGATGTATTATCTGGACTTCTGCTTTGATAACCCCACTCTGGCCGACCGGTTTTACGGCTGCTGCAGCCGTCTGTCGGCATACTCGGAGTGTATGAATCTGGCAGGCCTGGAGTCCTATTTTCTGGAGATACATTTTGAAAATATCGCCGGTCAGGAATTCCGGCATCAGAAAATGCTGTGCATTCTTAAGGATCTGCTCATCTGCCTGTACCGCCGCTGCGCTGTCTCAACGGATCATTCCTCAGGCCGGACCGGCAGACAGCAGTTTCTCCATGATGTGCTGAATTATCTGGAACAGAACTATATGTACCCGCTATGTCTTAAGGATGTAGCGGATCTGGTACATCTGAATCCCAGATATTTAAGCAGGCTGTTCAAATAATGAGGTGTGATAGCGATAGCGGCAAAAAGCTAATAAAATCAATGGTTTTGCGGACAGCGGATAGACAGGGAATGTGTTAAAAACTGAATACGCACACAAACGGCGTTACCTTAACCCCTTTGGGGGAGAAAGTAACGCCGTTTTTTTATGCCCGCAGGAAAGGAGGTGCAGCCGGAATGTATTTCACAAAGGGCAAGCAGCGGGCGTTTGAATTGCTCATGCAGCAGAAGCCGGGATTTGACCGCTATCAATCCGGTTGTGCCGGAGATGATGAAGATTGCGGCACTTGCCGTTTCTACCGCCCCGGGTGGAAATATGAGTTTTGCGTTTTCAAAGAGTGTCCCTATTGCCCCGGCAAAAGGACGCGGAAAACGCACGCCAGCATGGACAAATAGACGGGCAAAAGCCCTTGTGCCATGCGGCTTTGCAGACGCGAAAACGGCAAAGGGCATATTGCAATACCAAAACAGCCGAAAACGGCTTTCTAATTGTCCACGCATACCAAGAGAGGAAGTGAGGAAATATGGCAGTTTTCAGAGTGGAGCGAAATACGGGATATACCGTTATGAGCAACCACCACTTGCGAAACAAGGAATTGTCCTTAAAGGCAAAGGGCTTGTTGTCGCAAATGCTTTCGCTGCCCGAAGATTGGGATTATACCCTTGCGGGCTTATCCCATATCAACCGGGAGAAGATCGACGCAATCCGCGAAGCGGTCAAAGAACTTGAAAAAGCCGGATATATCGTCCGCAGCCGGGAACGCGACGAGAAAGGACGTTTGCGCGGTGCGGATTATGTCATATACGAGCAGCCGCAGCCCAAAGAGCCGGAAGCAGCTACCAGCAGCGAACAGCCGCCTACATCGGATTTACCTACATTGGAAAATCCAACATTGGATAATCCAACGTTGGAAAAACCTACGTTGGAAAAACCTACGTTGGAAAATCCAACGCAATTAAATAAAGATATATCAAGTAAAGAACAATCAATTACTGATTTATCAAGTACCCATTCCATTCCTTTCCATTCCCTAAATCCCTTGCCTTATGAGCAGGACGAAGCGGCTACGCCGCCGGAAAGGAAAAGAACGGAAGCGAAAACAAACAGCGCAATAGAGATTTATCGGGAAATCATCAAAGACAACATCGACTATGACATTCTCATTCAAGACCCCAAAATGGATAAAGACCGTTTGGACGAGATTGTAGAAATCATGCTGGAAACCGTCTGCACAGCCCGAAAGACAATCCGTATCGCCGGGGACGACTACCCCGCCGAACTTGTCAAATCAAAGTTTATGAAGCTGAATAGCAGCCACGTTGAGTTTGTTTTGGACTGCATGAGGGAGAACACAACCAAAATCCGCAACATCAAGCAGTATCTAAAAGCGGTGCTGTTCAACGCACCGAGTACCATTGACAGCTACTATACCGCCCTTGTCAATCACGACTTTTACGGCAGCAAATGAGCATAGCCGCAGTTTACCGGGAAAGGAGTTGATACCTTGCAGGAGGAAGTAACCCAAAAAACGATTGCCCTATCCGTCAATGTGGGAAAAGGCGCGGCAAGGCTTACCGAACAGGCGTTGCAGAAAGCAATCAAGAAGTTTTTGGAGCAGAAAAGCAAAGCCCCGCATGGGAAACAGACCATGCGGCAGCTTATGAAGCAAAATGCGGGTGTTTCCAACATCGAGATCACCGACAGCAATATCAAAGCCTTTGAGAGTACCGCGAAGAAGTACAACATAGATTTTTCGCTGAAAAAGGTTAAGGGCGAACAGACCCGTTACCTTGTGTTTTTCAAAGGCAGGGACGCGGACGTTATGACCGCAGCGTTTCAAGAGTTTTCCGCAAAGAAGCTGAACAGGGATAAAAAGCCCTCTATCCGCAAAGCCCTTGCCGCAGCAAAGGACAAGGCGAAGCAGCTTAACGCCGCCCGCGACAAGGTAAAGAAAATAGACAGGGGGCGCGAGATATGAAGCAGATGAACTACAAAAAGTTGATAATCCCGAATATCCCCTATGTGTTCTTTGTCTATCTCTTTGATAAGGTGGGACAGGCGGTGCGGCTTGCCCCCGGCGCGGATATTTCCGAAAAGATACTCAATATCACACAGGGATTTTCCGAAGCGTTTTCAAATGCCTTGCCGAGCGTTCACCCGTTGGATTTGCTTATCGGCATTGTCGGCGCGGTGGTTATCCGTCTGATTGTCTATGTCAAAGGGAAAAACGCAAAGAAATACCGCAAGGGCGCAGAATACGGCAGCGCACGTTGGGGCAACGCCGAAGATATAAAGCCCTACATCGACCCGGATTTTCAGAACAACATCATTTTGACGCAGACCGAACGCCTTACCATGAACAGCCGCCCGAAGCAGCCGAAATATGCGAGAAATAAAAACGTCGTGGTGATCGGCGGCAGCGGCAGCGGCAAGACAAGGTTTTTCGTAAAGCCTAATTTAATGCAGCTTCATTCTTCCTACGTCTTGACCGACCCAAAAGGCACCGTCTTAATCGAGTGCGGAAAGCTCTTGCAGCGCGGCGGCTACAAGATAAAAGTGCTGAATACGATAAACTTCAAGAAATCCATGCGATATAACCCCTTTGTGTATATCCGCAGCGAAAAGGACGTGTTAAAGGTTGTCAATACCCTTATTGTCAATACCAAAGGCGAGGGAGAAAAAAGCGCGGAAGATTTTTGGGTGAAAGCCGAGAGATTATTATATTGCGCGTTGATCGGCTACATTTGGTATGAAGCCCCCGCCGAGGAAATGAACTTTACAACGCTGCTTGAACTTATCAATGCAAGCGAAGCACGCGAGGACGACGAGGAATACCAAAGCCCCGTTGATCTGCTCTTTGCCGATTTAGAAGAACGCAGCCCCGACCATTTCGCGGTGAAGCAATATAAAAAATACAAATTGGCGGCGGGCAAAACGGCAAAGTCAATCCTTATTTCTTGCGGTGCGCGTCTTGCCCCTTTTGATATAGAGGAACTCCGGGAACTCATGTCCTATGATGAATTGGAACTTGATACATTGGGCGACAGGAAAACCGCGCTTTTCCTCATAATGAGCGATACCGACGACACCTTTAATTTTGTTATCGCTATTCTGCAATCGCAGCTTTTCAATTTGCTTTGTGATAAAGCGGACGACGAATACAACGGCAAATTGCCTATTCATGTCCGGTTTTTGCTTGATGAATTTGCCAACATCGGGCAGATACCCCGCTTTGATAAGTTAATTGCGACCATTCGCAGCAGGGAAATGTCCGCTTCTATCATTCTGCAATCGCAGAGCCAACTAAAAGCCATTTACAAGGACGCGGCAGAAATCATACTTGATAATGCCGACAGCACCTTGTTTTTGGGAGGACGTGGGAAAAATGCAAAGGATATTTCGGATAACTTGGGACGGGAAACAATCGACAGTTTCAATACTTCCGAAAATCGCGGCACGCAGGTTTCTCATGGACTTACTTATCAAAAATTAGGAAAGGATATGCCATAATTCATGGTGACGAGTTCAGTTGCCTTGAATAACAGATGAACAGGGACACGATCAACTGGATTCGGATAAAACGAAAACAGGAGGTCGCTATGAAGAAATTGAAAAAGCATATCCATGATGACAGTAACGGTCTGGACTATGTTCTGGTCGGAGACTACTATATTCCAGACTTACAGCTGCCGGAGGAAAGCCGCCCAATCGGACGGTGGGGACGGATGCACAGGGAATATCTGCAAGAGTATTGTCCCGACCGGTACAATGAATTGCTTCTGTCTGGAAAGCTGTGGACATATCTTGCCGATCTGGATGAGCAGGCACAGAACCGTCTGGATTGTATCATTGCCCAGATAAAAGAAACAGAGGGAGTCACGGAGGAATTGAAAGCAAAAGACCAGCTTGCATGGGTCGGTCACATGAACAGCATACGCCACCGGGCAGAGGAAGTCATTCGGTCTGAGATGATTTTCGTCTGAGAAGGTGGAAAAACTGAGGCCATTCACTTTTATAGTGGATGGCCTTTTTGCTACCTGCGCTTTTTCTTTTTTGGCATATAATACGGCTGTGACTTGGCTTTTCCCCGCATATTGTTTGGGTTTTTAAGCAGTTTGGACAGGCTCAGTATCCGCAGAAAAGCCGAAAAGTCCTCGGATGAAATTTTTTCAAAAGGAATCTGCATTTTATCACAGAACTCATGGATCATAGCTTCTGTGTCGGTTCCCATCTGTATGGCCTGTTCAAAATTCTCTTTGACCTCATCCAGTGTTGGCTGTGGGTCGGCTGTGGTCTTGTCTTTCAAATGGGCTTCCCGTATATCCCGGACAATGCTGTCCAGATCATCATGAAGGATATGGCTGTAAAAATCGTTCTCCTGTACCTGACCCAATTCCAGCGTCCGCATATACAGATCATTTTCTCCAGGTGCGTGTTCTTTCAGAATGGTCTGCCGGGTAGCTTCCAGAATCAGATTCATCTGGTTCACCCGCATATCAGCGAGCTGGTCAATAAAGATTTCCATATCAACCATCAGCCGCAAAAAATTTGGATGAGTCGCCAGTTCACAAAGCAGGCGGTTGTTGATCTTTCCGCTGCTCAAAAGTTCCACCATAGCGTCACTCAGATGCAGAGCTTGAAGCTCCGTGTTTGGGTGATTTTTATTTTCTGACACGCCCATCAGATAATCAGTGGACACTCCGTAAAACTTTGCCAGTGTCGCAATCGCAAATGGGCTGATGTCTTTGTAGTCATCGCTCTCATATTTCCCCAGTGCCGACTTAGACAGGCCGGTCTGTTCTGCCAGCTGTTCCAGCGTCAGGTGCTTATCCACCACTCGCAGGTCTTTGAGCCGTTCCGGGATTGACAGTTTTGTGTACATCAAAGCACCTCCTTGCCATCGGTTTTTGTTTTTCATTATAGCACATTTCCGAGAGCGTGGAAATATGCGGTTTTCATGTGTTTTTCCTGCGTCTTGGACATACGGGAGCAGCCCTCTTTTTTCGGTAAACTGGTTCTTGTCAGGAGACATAGAACCTTGAAAAATGAATGACCGACTGCAAGGGGGACGACCTCCGGGGAAGTGACGCCACGATAAGAGCGCACCAAAGAGGACAATACGCTGGGAGAGAATCCGGGCAGGAATATTTTGCAGACAGACCGGCAGACAGAAAAATAAACGATGCGGAACATACCGCATCAAATGAATGGAGGTAGATCATTATGAAACTGAATATGAAGGAAAAGAAAATTCTTTACGCTTACGCCTGCCCCAGCCATCACAACACAGTGACAAGGCTGAAATGGCTGACAGCATTGACTGTTGACCCGGAGGCGAAAAGCCAGATGCTTCATCTTGCTCGTAAAATTGAGACAGAGACAGAGGAAAGGTGGTACGAAGCCTTTTACCATCATCTGCGTATGGAGATGGACGAATACCGCCGGATTAGACGCAGTCTGCGTGCGCTGAAAGCAAACACCGATTATGAGGAGGAACTGTATGAGGAAGCTGTCTAAATATGAAAAAGAAACCATCATCAACTGGAATGAGGGCGAGACGATTGCCAGTATCTACACCTTCAATGCCAGCTTGAAACGCAGACTGGAGGATTTCAGCCGGAAGTACCCTCTGCTGTGCCGCTTGGAACGCAGTACGCCGGAAGGTAGCGTGACCTATGTGATGGACAAGTCACGACTTTCGATCCGGCTGGTGCCGCCGTACAGCGAAGAACGGCTGGCAGCTGCAAGGGAGTACGCAAAAGAGCATGGCTTTCAGGTCATACAGACAGAAGAAAAAATCGCTTAAAATGAGGGCGATTTACGAAAAAATATCGGGTCTGCACCCGCTGTTTTGATCGGCAATTTCCGCAGGCGTATTCTGTATCCACTTCTCGCCTATGGGCGTAAATGTACGGATACGGAGCCGGTGAAACTGGCAAAAACCGCTTCTGCGGTGAAGGCCAGCTTCGCCGGTGCGGGAGTACAGAGGGCAGCCAGCCCTTTGTGCCGGGGTGCAGGGGCGGCAGCGCACTGCTGGGGTCAAGGGGCAATGCCCATTGGCGGGTTGAGGGCAGCCAGCCTCATCGGGTCAAGGGTGAAACGCCTTGCCCAGGGAAAGTTGATGCCTGCGTCAACTTATACTGGGTATTACCTGACGCAAAACTTCGCAGGTCTGGCGGCTTTGCCGCCCTCCCCAGCCCAGAACATCTTTGCAGGAAGGAGGAAAAATGTTTGAAATTAACAAGACACAATGGACGATCTGGGAAGCATGGCACTTACAATCCCCGGCACAATGACCGTCGGTTCGATGTAGAAAATAGCGAACACATTGACGCTGAGCGTGCCAGACAAAATGTGTACTGGGACTGTTACCGGGGCTTTACCACCCACGACTTTCGGGAAAACCCAGAGCAGCCGGATTTCAGCTTTGAGGAAATTGAACGGATGTATTACTACGAGCATTATGCCGACCATGTCAATGCTCAGAACGCCCGGAACGAGAAAACCCGGCACATTGAGCGCAATCGCACTGTGGATGATCTTTTGAAAAATAACAAGACCTGTCCAGAAGAAAGCATCTACCAGATCGGCACTATGGAAGAATCCGTTCCGCCAGAGACTTTAGCGCTCATTGTCAGTGAATTTTATGAGGAATTTGAAAACCGTTTCGGTTCTCATATCCACATTTTAGACTGGGCGCTCCATCTGGATGAAGGAACTCCGCACATCCATGAGCGCCATGTATTTGACTGTGAAAATCGGTATGGAGAGCTGTGCCCCCAGCAGGAAAAGGCGTTGGAGGAACTGGGTATCCCTCTCCCTAAACCGGAACAGCCAAAAGGAAAGCACAATAACCGGAAACAGACTTTTGATGCAGTCTGTCGGATAATCTTATTTGACGTTGCCAAACGGCATGGGCTGCATCTGGAACAGGAGCCGTCTTATGGTGGGCGTGACTATTTGGAAAAGCAGGATTATATCCTGATGAAGCAGAAGGAGCAGCTGGCGACACAGGAACAAAAGCTGGAGGAACTGACGCTAAAAATTGAGGATGTAGAAACCTTGCTGGAAGATGTTTCCGGTGCAGCCTATGACAAGGCGGTGGAGGTTGTGACCGACAAGGTTCGGGAACAAACCCAGCTTGAAGATATGGAAGTAATTGAGAAATATCGAAAGAGCGTGGTATCGCCCAATGCCAAAAATTCGCCAGAAGTTGTGAAGATAGCGAACACTCTGCTGAGTAGGGTGCGAGAAAAATTACAGCAGTCTGCTGAAAAAGTTCTCAAAAAGGTACAGGCGGTGCTGTTAAAACCGGAGGTCAAACAGGCTGGCAAAGAGCAGATCAAAAATAAAGCCAGAAAATCCATTAAGGAGAAGCTGGCACAAGGCAAACTGGACGCTGATCGGGAGAACCGGGAGCGCTGGGAGCGTGAAGGACGGATTGCTCCAACAAGAAAACAGGATATGGAATTGTGAGGCATCTGATTTTCTATGGAAACCGGATGCCTTTTGCATTGTTTGGAGGTGGAAGAAACGAATGTATTTGAAGCAGTAAAACAGTCTGTTACCACAAGGCAGGCTGCTTTGGTTTATGGAATTTCAGTAGGACGCAACGGGATGGCTTGTTGCCCGTTTCACGATGACAGGCATCCCAGCATGAAGGTGGACAGACGGTTCCATTGTTTTGCCTGTCAGGCAGATGGAGATGTGATTGATTTCACTTCCCGTCTTTTTGGACTAAGCAGTAAAGAAGCTGCCTTAAAGCTGGCAGAGGACTTCTCAATCAGCTTTGACCGCAAAGGCCACGATCCGCCACAAAAGAGAGTAATCAAAAGAAAAATCAGCGAGGAAATGCGATACCGGCAGGCAGAGCAGAAATGCTTTCGGGTGCTGTGCGACTACCTGCGTTTGCTGGAACGATGGAAAGAAGAATATGCGCCCAAACAACCGGAGGATGACTGGAATCCTTTGTTTGTGGAGGCTCTGCACAGGCAGCCATATATCGAATATCTGTTGGATCTTCTTCTGTCTGACAGCATAGAAGAACGAGCTTTTGTAGTTGCGGAGTATGGAAAAGAGGTGAGGAAAATTGAACAGCGAATATCAGAGTTTATCGCCAGCCACCCAGCAGGCTGTGATGAGCGCAGCCGAAGCCATAGCGCCGGAACAGAGCGTTGATAAGGTGCGGCAGAGCCTTTCTGTTACCGACAAGGGAAAAACAGCCAACACCATCGACAACTGCCGGATTGTGTTCTGCTGCGATCCACTCCTGCGGGATGCCATCCGGCTTAATCTCCTGACAGACCGGGTAGACATTGTACAGGACTTGGGCTGGCGCAGGAATACCAGCGCTCTGACGGATACTGATGTGAAATATCTTCTCCTCTATTTTGAGAGAAACTATGAGCTGACCAGTGAGAAAAAGATCACGGCTGCCCTTTCTATCGTAGCAAACGAAAATTGTTACCATCCAATTCAGGATGTGCTGAACAGTCTTGTCTGGGACGGTACACCACGCATCCGATCCTGTCTGCACCATTTTCTTGGTGCTGATGAAAGTGACTATGTGGAAGAAATGCTGAAACATTTCCTGCTGGGTGCTATACGCCGGGTATTCCGTCCCGGTTCCAAATATGAAGAAATGCTTTGTTTGGTGGGCGGTCAGGGTGCCGGGAAGTCCACATTCTTCCGACTGCTGGCGATCCGGGACGAATGGTTCTCTGATGACCTGAAGAAGTTGGATGACGACCGGGTATTCCAAAAGCTACAAGGTCACTGGATCATTGAGATGTCAGAGATGCTTGCCACCAGCAGCGCAAAGAGCATTGAAGAAATCCGTTCCTTTATTAGCCGACAGAAGGAAACCTACCGGACACCTTATGAATCTCAGCCTAAAGACCGGCTTCGGCAGTGCGTGTTCGGTGGTTCCTCGAATACCCTGGACTTTCTGCCGCTGGATCGAGCCGGGAACCGGCGCTTTCTCCCAATCATGATTTACCCGGAGAAGGCAGAGGTTCACATTTTGGAGGACGAGGACGCTTCCAGAGCGTATCTGTTGCAGGTATGGGCAGAAGCTATGAGCATTTACCACAGCGGCAAGTATTCCATGAAATTCAGCAAGTCCATCCAGCGTCAACTGGTGGAGGTGCAGAAAGACTTCATGCCGGAGGACACCGAAGCTGGACAGATACAGGGATTTCTGGAACACTACACCGGAAACATGGTCTGCTCAAAACAGCTGTTCAAGGAGGCGCTGGGACATACCTTTGATGAGCCGAAGCGGTGGCAGCTCCACAATATCAATGAGATCATGAACACGGTCGTGACCGGTTGGAAGCCTTTTTCCAATCCCCGGATGTTTGCCGGATATGGCAGACAAAAGGGCTGGGAACGGGACACTTCCGGCAACGAACTACCCAGCAACGAAGGTGGATTTGTAGAACTGAGTGAAGAAGAATGCCGTCAGCTGGAACTTCCGCAGGAGTGGATCGCCTGACAAGGACGGTCTGTTGCCGGGATAGTTGCCAGTTGGTTGCCGGGTTCGTTGCTGATAAATTTATGGTTTTGATATGGAAAAAGCCCGTAAATAAAGGATTTTTATTATCTATCTATGTTTCCGGCAACGAAAGCAACGAGATTTTACAAGAAAATTTGAAAAGTAAGAAATCAGGGTCAGACGATAGTTTACAGGTTTTTTGATGTCCGTTGCCGGACTTCGTTGCCACAGCTACCGTCTGATCCCCTATTCTATGGAGGTAGCCTATGGAGAAAAACAAGAAGCAGAATAAAAAAGTCCAGTTTGTAGTGGTTCGTGAGTTTTCTGGGGACAAAACCATGCGGGAAGCCTTTGAGCAGCTGATCGAGCGTCAGACCTGCGAACACTTCGAGGAATGGTTAGAGCATCAGGAAATGGCACGAAAAGCGGCGTAAAGCAGTTGAATCATGGACAGGGGCATGGTATTATAATGGTATCGTGTCCCTGTTCATAGAAGGAGAACACTATGAGCAGGAAAAAACAAGTGAATCAGAAAATCACAGCCCTTTATTGCCGTATCTCTCTGGAGGATGGCGGCGATAATGAGAGCATGAGCATCAGCAACCAGAAACTTATGCTCCGGGACTTTGCCGAAAAAAACGGAATGTTCCAGTATGAGTATTATGTGGATGACGGTTATACAGGCCGCAATTTCAACCGCCCTTCTTTTCAGCGCATGATTGCCGATATTGAGGCGGGAAAGATCGGCTGCGTTATCACCAAAGACCTGTCCAGACTGGGCAGGAATTATATCGAAGCTGGCAGCTATATCGAAATCTTTTTCCCAAAACACAATGTACGCTATATCGCCATTACAGACGGAGTGGACAGCCTGACCCGTCAGGAAATGGACATTACGCCGTTTAAGAATATCCTGAACGATATGTACAGCCGGGATATTTCCAAAAAGGTGCTGGCAGGGCGTATGACCCGTTCCCGGCAGGGGAAGTTTTGTGGTGGGCAGCCGCCCCTCGGTTTGATGCGTGACCCGGAGGATAAGGGGCATTTGATCCGTGACCCTGAGACAGCACCGGTAATCCGAAAAATCTATGATATGGCGCTGGATGGCTGGGGATGTATGCGGATTGCAAAGCAGCTCATGGATGATAAAGTCCCAATCACCAGAGTAAAAAGTAACACAGAATGTGATGTAAATTACTATTCATGGGGAAGTGCAAGAATCAGCCATATCCTGCGGAATCCCTTTTATAAGGGCGCACATCTGGTCTGCCGGACACATCAGAAAGGGATTCGCTCCAACACCTATGATATTATCCCTCGTGAGGACTGGGAAATTATCGAGGATTGCCATGAAGCAATCATCTCCCCGGAAGAATGGGAGCAGGTGCAGGAAATCATTGACCGCAGACCAACCATTATGAAGGGCAACTCCTGCCCCTTTTATAACCTGTTCCACGGTATCATTTATTGTGCGACTTGCGGAAAGTCCATGCAGGTGCGGTATGAAAAGGTTGGCAGAACCGGAAAGAACCGTTTTACCGGCGAACAGCGGGAACCGATTGATAAGGCGTATTATATCTGCCAGACCTATAACAGGCTGGGCAAGAACGCCTGTACCAGCCACAAGATCGAAGCCAGAGATTTATACAATCTTGTGCTGAAAGATATTCAGGAGCTGGCAAAGACTGCGCTCAAAGATGCCGATGCTTTTTATCAGCGGCTGAGCAGCCGGATGGAGCGCCGGTATCTTCTGGACGCTTCCCAGACACAGAAGGAATGTCAACGACTGGAAAGCAGGAATTGTGAAATTGATGAGATGTTTCTGAGCCTATATACCGATAAGGCAAAAGGAATCTTGACTGAGCAGCGTTTTATGAAGCTGACAGCAACACTGGAGCAGGAGCAGGAAGCTAACCAGAAGCGCCTGCGAGACCTGCTGTTGATGATGCGCCACTCTGACGAACAGGAAAATGAAGTCCGCACCTTTATCAAAGAAATCCGGCGTTATGCAGCCATTGAAGAACTGGATGAAGCGGTGCTGAACCGGCTCATCAGCAAAATTTTGGTGGGCGAAGTCAAGAAGATTGACGGACAGAAGGTGCAGGAAGTCAGAATCGTTTATAACTTTGTCGGAGAAATCCCGGAGATTACAGCATAATCATTTCGCCTCATCTCTCAATCAGCGAGGGATGAGGCTTTTCTTTTTGTAAAATTGCAATAGATATATTCATAATTTATTTACAATTAAATTCCTAGCCGTACAGCAGAAAAATGATGACGAAAGATCATGCAAATGCTATAATGTTTGCATATAGATATGACAATTTGACCATATCGGAATCTTTATTCAAACAGATGATTGGAGATATTGCTATTATGAGAAATCCATGGCCAATTTTCAGCATTGCGGCTCTCTCCGGAGCTGCGTGCTTGATTTATGATCACTTTTTTTCTTACGAGACTATGTGGATTGCTGTTGTAGTGTTCCTTGTGCTGCTGGCTCTATGCTTTTTCGCATATTGCAAATATGAACACTGGCTGGCAAAGAAACTTAACCCCTATGTGGTGGCATATCAAAGCGATCACAACCTTGAGAATTTGAAACATGGATTGGATCGCTGGCGTCCTTGGGCACTCAGCAAGCATTCCAAAAACATCATTACAGCGAACTGGTTCTCCGCTCTGCTGGAACAACAGCGCTGGACAGAAGCGGAAGAAACTTTGGAGCAGTTTTTGCATCGAGCAAAAAATACGCAGGATAAACTGGGGTATCACCTACTTCGTGAAGATTACGCAAGGGCGATCGGAGACACTGAATTAGAGAAGCAGGAACGACTTCTAAGCGAACAGCTAAAAACCCAGCTTGGAAATAAAAAGGGAGAATCAAGAATACCCGCAAGCGCCAAAGAGAGTAAATATGCTTTCTTTTGCTGGCTCTCTTTCAGCGTTGGTCTGGCACTGTTCGGAATCATCAGCAATATCGCCACCGGGGACTCAATCCTTGGATCGTTTGGAGCCGGAGTTTTTATTTTGGGCTTGTTCTCGTTCCCAGTCTGCTTGATCTGGCTGATTCTCTGGTTGATCCGGCGCAGAAAGGAGGCTGCTAAATGACTTATATCCTCCCGGTACTCTATGTAATTGTGTCTTATACATTCTTTCTTTTGGCAGTTCATTTTGGCAATGCAATCACATTGCAGATAGTATCGATCCTTCTGCCCTTTATTATGGGGATCGTCAATTTGATTGTTGTGCTGACCGTAGGAAGAAAGTGGTCGAGAAAAACATTGCTGAACTGCACTTTGATTATCAAGTATGGACTAATCCCGTTCTACCTGATCGGAGGGAGCATCACCGTATATGTAACGCTGATGGCATTCTTCCCATTGCCGCTGATGGCGTTGTTCGGACTGGTAACCATTGTTTTTTTGATTTTGGGATACGGGATTCTATTAGGGGCAGCTCCCTATGCTATCGCTTATCTGATAAAGTCATGCAAAGACGGCATACATCCGAAATGGTTGGCGGTTTTAGCTGGAATCTGCCAGTTCTTCTTTTCCTTTGATGTACTTGCAATGATGGTTCTGACATTAAAGGAGCGGCACAGGGTCAAAACGACGATTGCCGTTTTCTGTGCAATGTGTCTTGCGCTCCTGCTTATCGTACTCTATGTGGTCATGACGCTGATAGGGGCATAATCGACCTTTATATAGGATATGAGTTGTTCATACATAAAACAAATTTGATAGAATCGCAGAAAGGATTTACGCTTATGAAAAAACAATGGATTGCTTTACTGACAGGATGTGTGCTGGTATGCAGTATGCTGGCCGGATGCGGCTCAAAACCTCAGACATCAGCTCCGGCAGCTGCGGGCAGCGATAAAGGCTGTACGGATGAGGCCATTCTGTCTCAGCTGAAAAATGACGGGACACCTGAGTTCGTACTGGATGGTACTTACTATACGCTTCCTTTGGAAACTTCCCAGCTGATACAAGCCGGCTGGAGTTTGGAAACGGAAGAATATGATGCAGCAGAGGTTTCTCTGCAACCCGGCGAGCGTATTTATGGGGAACTTTCCAAAGACGATCAGGAAATAGATGTTGCAATCGTAAATGCCGGGACAGAGCCATGCAAGCCTGCTGAGGGCGGAACGGTGGTAGAACTGGAATACTCTGCCGATAAGGATCAACCAAATCCTGATTTCTTTGTAACGCTCAATGGGATCAACTGTGCGATGTCCAACGCAGCTTTACAAAAGGCGCTGGAAGGTGTAGACGGATATGAACTGAATTCCGCAGGAAATATCGACATCAATCGTACTGTTGATGATGATGAAATTGCTGTTTATAAAGTCATTCTGGATGATGACTACACAGCAATCACGCTTGCTTCGGACAATGTTTTTGAATACAAGGATTATCAGCCGCAAGAGGTAAAAGAACAGGCATCTAATGAAAAGATTGCCGCTTACAAGGATACTACAAAAGCCGAGATGGAGCCGTATGCTCAGGATTTCAATGCGATCATCGAGGGATATGAAGAAAATATGGTCGTTGGATTTTACAGTGAAGGTACTATTTGGGGCGAAGAAGTCGGTGAATATAAATCTATTGCCGGAACGCCACTCGCTACGGATGTGTCTCTCTATATCGCAGAGGATACAACCGGCCAGCTCTACTGTATTTCTAACCAGCTTTTGAATGAAGATGGTACTGTAAGCACTGCCATTGAGCTTGAGGAAGGCGATCAGGTCAAGGTTTGGGGTTATGCTTCACAGTATCTGGAATTGCAGGAAGGTCTGAAAATCGTCGTGGTTCAGCCTGGTATCATTGAACGCAACGGCGAACTGGTGATCCTGGACGAAAATTTGAAAGTAGACTAATGCTTTTGAAGAACGCCGGGTGCATATATCAAAGGATTGCATCCGGCGTTCTCAACTTAAAACAATAATCAGGAGGAACAATTATGCTTACAATGAATGAAAAAGATAAAAATGAAATGCTGGAAGCCATTTTGAAGAAAAGCGAAGCCTATCAGTGCAAGTTATGGGCAGTCATCATGGCCGGGGCTGATACCTATGCACTAATTGGGGGACTTTCTACACTGACGGGGGGTGCTGCCGCTGCATTGGGCGCACTGAGCAATGCTTACTGCTATCTGGGAATTACCGAGAAACACCTGAATATGGTCATTGTAAATTCCGTCAATGTCTCCAAAATTGAAAACCGGCTTTCTCTGCCCCTAAACAGCATAACAAAGGCAGAGGTCAAGGGTGGGTTGCTGCCCGGAAGAAAAGTCGTAATGCTGCATTTTGGAAAAGAGAAAATGAAAATTTCTTTGATGAACAATGCGATTGGCTCTGATATTCAGGGGCAGAAAGAAAATGTTGAGATGTTCTGCCAGATTGTTTCCAAACTCGGATAACCCGTATTATAAAGCGAGAGGAATCAGAGCATGAAAAAAATCTTAATTGTGTTATTAGCTATGGTGCTGCTCCTTGCTGGATGCGGTAAAAATGGGACTTCATCGCCACAATCTCCCTCTGATGAATCTGTGGCGGATCAGCAGGAACCTTCTTCTTCCGAAACCGAAATATCATCTGAAGATTATGCGATTCCCGGAAGTTATATCGTCCCGGATGGATGGGAGAAATCTGAGAAGCATTCTACTAATTCGCAGATTTTCTATATAGAGGAAGGCCACGAAAATGATGAAAAGCCGGACAACATCTCCATCCATGTAGGAAAGAACAAATATAGTCTGGATGAGCATGAGCAGTTTCGGGATGCGATCGTCCAACAGATTTTGATGCAGCTGGATGGTATTGAAGCACAACTGAACGGGGATGGAACCTATACCGAGCAGGGGGATCTGCTTTATATCTTTACTATCGACGAGGGCGATATTGTCACCACGCAATACTATATTGTAAAGGATTACGGGTTCTGCCTGATCCAGCTTACAAATTTCAGCGGATCAGAAACCACTGAACAGGCCGCCAGGGACATGGTAGATAGCTTTGTTTGGGATACAGAAGGATAAATTGATACAGGAACCGTGATTTTATAGGAAAACGACGAAGATGGAGAAACGAAAACTTTCAGGAAAAACAATTTTGAAGCTGGTAGGGGCACTTTTGGCTTTGGCTTATTTGGGATTTTGCCTCTATGCAGGTATTACCGGGAAATTTCCGAATATGCACAGAGTCGAACATGTGATGCGTTTTGGCGACCTTAAAAACTGGGTGTCCGGCGGAATATCGGCTGTGATGATTTTTGCCCTGTGCATTACTTCTGCTTTCAATGACCTAAATCTCCAGAAGGGACGCAAAAAATCATTTTTACCACTTTTTCTCACCATGATTCTGCCCATTATCCTTTTACTGCTTTTGGAGTCTTATCTGGATATTGGTTGGATCGGGATTGCCCTTTATGCCGGTATTGCAGTTTTTCTATTTGGCGTTGCATGGACTCCACAACTGTTGAATCAGTGGATCACCCGCCGACTTTTACGAAATGAACCGATGAGCGGCAAGCAACAAGTGCGGATCATTGAGTGGATTCATTTTCATCCACTGAAAAAGTTGCTGGTTTTCGGGTTGTGGGGCTTTGGCGTTGTACTGGTTCTGCGTGGCATCTGGGTAACGGCAACCGGGAAAATCGAAATGGATGGAGAGCTTTTTCTGTTTTTACTTGGCACAGCAGTTCTGGTTGTAGCGCTGTTTCAGAAAATGAGACGCTATATCTGCACGCCTTACCGGAACATACCGGTACTGAATCAGATTCTCAGCAAAAATCAGCTGGAACAGCTGCTGGATGGAGAACATTTTGAACCAATAGAGTTTGAAGATGAGGGCATGAAAAAGTATCTGGAAATATACCAAAGCCAGAACTGGATGCTGATTGGCGGTAAGCTACTCTCAAAAAAGCTGGCTTTATGGTTCACAATGAATCGGTTCAGGAACCATACTTCCCTGAAGGTACTTTACCTGAACGGCATGACTGCCAAAGCAAAGGTCGATCTGGATATTCGAGGGGACCGGTACACGGAGTTTACTGCTGTGCTGAAAGAATTGATTGGATACGAAGGCACACTTAAACTGTATGAAAAAGAAGAACAGCTGGCACAGAAATTTGCATCCTTTTTCCCAGAGCAAACTTCCGAACAGGACCGTGTCGCTGCTTTTCTTTCTCTGGATGTGACAGCGATCCGGCAGGACTATATTCAGACCTTCTCTCCACCGCCAGATCCCCGAAAGAAAAAACGGAGTAGACGGGAACGGGAATAAAAGGTTTTCTTCAATTTCAATAGAGAAAGGCTTACGAAAATAAAGAGGATATAACTTGGAGGTTACCTATGAACTATGATATGAATATGATTAAATACCGCAAAAGTGGGTTTTTCAGAATTGCAGCAGCTATTCTGATGATCTGTTTTACACTATTTGGGCTTACCGCTTGCGCCGGTACTACTGACAGCAAAGATAATAACGATGATAATGCACTGATACAAGGGACATGGGAAATAGATACCGGCTCTGGTGCTGGTTATAAATTCGTTGACGATAAGTTTATGTGGTTAAAATCCATCGAGAATGTTAACGATAACTACTGGTACGGAGATGTTGAGTATTATAAAGGTGCTGAAGCAATGGAAATAGCAGGACTAACAGAGGAGGAACTTCAAAGCAGCCTGCCAGGTCTTAAACCTGAAAACATTTTTGTAACAAAATTAGATCCCGAAAAAATCATTACCGATGGTGAGGATAAAACTGCTACCAATATGAATGACCAAACATTATGGACTCGCTTATGGCTTATTGAAGAAAATGAGGACAATGTTGTTGCGGTAGTGTTTGATTTGGAAACTTTTAGTATGGAGAGCTACACTAAAGTTGAGTAAAAACCAGAAATTAGAATTTGGAGTAAACTTATGGACTATATAATACGAGAAATGAGAAGCGAAGAATACTGTTTATTAAGTGGTTTTTTATACGAAGCGATTTATATTCCGGAAGGTATTGAACTTCCACCTAAATCAGTAATAGAATGTCCGGAATTACAAGAATATATCGTCGAGTTTGGAAATCGAAAACATGATAAAGCCTTAGTTGCAGAGATTCAGGGAAATGTAGTAGGAGCTATTTGGGTAAGAATTATGAATGACTATGGACACATTGATAATGATACTCCATCTCTTGCCATGTCTGTCTGCCCCCAATATAGAGGGTTAGGCATTGGAACTTCATTATTGAAACAATTATTACAAGTGGAAAGATTAGCTGGATATTCAAAAATATCCTTATCTGTTCAGAAAAGTAATTATGCAGTGAAGATGTACGAGAAAGTGGGATTTACTGTTGTTAATGAAAATAGCGAGGAATTTATTATGATTGTAAATCTATAACAGAAATTCCAGTTTGCATAACTGGCAACCCAACCACAATTAAATATTCACAGCTCTACTAAGCAGGAGATCCGAAAAGGTCTCCTGCTTTTTTGCACCCTAAATTAAATGTATCACAGCTAAAACTATCGAAAACAAAATAGGCAGATACCATAAAAGAAGTTTTTCTTTGGATAGTGCTTGTCTTTTTTGAATTCATCACTTGACATTGTGGCAAAGAGCTGATGACACAGGACGAAATAGCAGTTATGGACGGTGGGAAATGTATTTTGCAGCTACGCGGTGTGCGTCCCTTTTTAAGCGACAAATACGACATCACGAAACACCCGAACTACAAATACCTTTCCGACTTCGACAAAAGAAACGCTTTTGACGTGGAACGGTATATGTCTACCCGTCCGGCAATCGTAAAGCCCGATGAAGCCTTTGACATATACGAAATAGATTTGTCCGACGAGGACGCAGCCGCCGAGGAATAACGGCGGCATTTTCATTTTCAACAACTTTTTTTGAGCCGCACAGCGGCAGAAAGCGAGGTTTATATGGAGTTTTTCAACAGCGCAGTTGGTGTATTGCAGACTTTGGTTATCGCGCTTGGCGCAGGTCTTGGCATTTGGGGTGCCATTAACCTCATGGAGGGTTACGGCAACGACAATCCGGGCGCAAAGAGCCAGGGCATGAAGCAGTTTATGGCTAATTAAAGGGAACAAAAAGAAAGGAAAAGCACAATCCAGACGGTATCAGCGGCAGGATACAAGAATAAATTGTGATTACACAAGATTGGTGTTATAATAAGAGAAAAGTTCCTGCCGGGGCAGCCGCCCCGGTGGTATGGATAAAAAGGCAGGAAAACAATATGCACATCAGCTATAAACCACTCTGGCATACACTGTTAGAGCGTGATATGAGAAAAGAAGATTTAAGGCTTGCCGCCGGTATGACAACGAATATGATTGCCAACATGAGCAAAGAGGGAAAGCACATCAGCATGGATACATTGGCCCGTATCTGCGAAACGCTGAATTGTGAGATTACCGATGTGATTGAGTTAGTACCAGACGAGCCTGCTTCCACAGGAGGTAAGGAACATGAGCGAATTGAAACCAAGAATAACGGAAAACGGAATTGATTATATCCTTGTCGGAGATTACTATATCCCAGATTTGAAGCTGCCGGAGGAACACCGCCCTATCGGAAAGTACGGACGGATGCACCGGGAATATTTAAGAGAAGCCCACCCAGCCAGATTGAACACATTGACACTGACCGGGGAGTTATGGACATATCTTGCAGACCTGAACGAACAGGCACAGGAACGGTTAGACACCATCATGGAGCAGATGAAGGCTGCCGATGGTGTGACCGAGGAATTGAAGCGTACCCATCAAATGGAATGGGTGCAGCGTTGCAATAACATTCACAACCGGGCAGAAGAAATTATTTTGCAAGAGATGATTTATTCATAACGGTATGGTAGAATGATTATGACAAATCGAAAGTTGACAAGGAGTTTTGATAGCGTGAAAAAGTTTATGGAAGAAGTTTTAATTGATGATAATATGGTTTTTGATATTGATAATTTAAAAGGATTTCTTAATGATACCAGTTCATTTGGGTTTATAGCTAAAGAAAATAATAAAATTATAGGATTTGCATATTGCTATACACTTTTAAGACCTGATGGAAAAACAATGTTTTATTTACACTCAATAGGAATGTTACCTAACTATCAAGACAAAGGTTATGGTTCAAAATTATTATCTTTTATTAAGGAATATTCTAAAGAGATTGGTTGTTCTGAAATGTTTTTAATAACTGATAAAGGTAATCCTAGAGCTTGCCATGTATATGAAAAATTAGGTGGTAAAAATGATTATAAAGATGAAATAGTATATGTATATGATTATGAAAAAGGTGATAAATAAATGAATATAGTTGAAAATGAAATATGTATAAGAACTTTAATAGATGATGATTTTCCTTTGATGTTAAAATGGTTAACTGATGAAAGAGTATTAGAATTTTATGGTGGTAGAGATAAAAAATATACATTAGAATCATTAAAAAAACATTATACAGAGCCTTGGGAAGATGAAGTTTTTAGAGTAATTATTGAATATAACAATGTTCCTATTGGATATGGACAAATATATAAAATGTATGATGAGTTATATACTGATTATCATTATCCAAAAACTGATGAGATAGTCTATGGTATGGATCAATTTATAGGAGAGCCAAATTATTGGAGTAAAGGAATTGGTACAAGATATATTAAATTGATTTTTGAATTTTTGAAAAAAGAAAGAAATGCTAATGCAGTTATTTTAGACCCTCATAAAAATAATCCAAGAGCAATAAGGGCATACCAAAAATCTGGTTTTAGAATTATTGAAGATTTGCCAGAACATGAATTACACGAGGGCAAAAAAGAAGATTGTTATTTAATGGAATATAGATATGATGATAATGCCACAAATGTTAAGGCAATGAAATATTTAATTGAGCATTACTTTGATAATTTCAAAGTAGATAGTATTGAAATAATCGGTAGTGGTTATGATAGTGTGGCATATTTAGTTAATAATGAATACATTTTTAAAACAAAATTTAGTACTAATAAGAAAAAAGGTTATGCAAAAGAAAAAGCAATATATAATTTTTTAAATACAAATTTAGAAACTAATGTAAAAATTCCTAATATTGAATATTCGTATATTAGTGATGAATTATCTATACTAGGTTATAAAGAAATTAAAGGAACTTTTTTAACACCAGAAATTTATTCTACTATGTCAGAAGAAGAACAAAATTTGTTAAAACGAGATATTGCCAGTTTTTTAAGACAAATGCACGGTTTAGATTATACAGATATTAGTGAATGTACTATTGATAATAAACAAAATGTATTAGAAGAGTATATATTGTTGCGTGAAACTATTTATAATGATTTAACTGATATAGAAAAAGATTATATAGAAAGTTTTATGGAAAGACTAAATGCAACAACAGTTTTTGAGGGTAAAAAGTGTTTATGCCATAATGATTTTAGTTGTAATCATCTATTGTTAGATGGCAATAATAGATTAACTGGAATAATTGATTTTGGAGATTCTGGAATTATAGATGAATATTGTGATTTTATATACTTACTTGAAGATAGTGAAGAAGAAATAGGAACAAATTTTGGAGAAGATATATTAAGAATGTATGGAAATATAGATATTGAGAAAGCAAAAGAATATCAAGATATAGTTGAAGAATATTATCCTATTGAAACTATTGTTTATGGAATTAAAAATATTAAACAGGAATTTATCGAAAATGGTAGAAAAGAAATTTATAAAAGGACTTATAAAGATTGATTATATAATATATGAAAAGCTATTATAAAAGACATTAGTATTAAATAGTTTAAAAAAATGAAAAATAATAAAGGAAAAAAATATTTCTTAAAATTGTGATAGGGGTTGTTCTTGCTTGTATTTTATTTGTTTGTTTTCTTTATACGAACAATGAGATCGGCGTGACTTCATCTAAGCTGGAGGCAGATATTCGTTCGTCGCAGAAGATTAAGGATGATTGGACGGTCGATGGAAGCGTTTCCAGCACGATGGCTGCATATATTTCTTACCCTCAGGATTTGAGTGACCATTCTTTTTCCGTCTATGTCAATCGTCCAGGACTTTCCTTCGGATATTTTTTCCGTGGAGGTGGAACTCTTTCGGGGATTCAAAGAGGAATTGTGGAGTTTACTGTAGAGGGATATAATGAACGAGCATTTATTTCTATGAATCAACAGCAGGTGCAACAACTTGAAATAGATGATGGCAACACAATTCAAGTGGTTGATATTGACCGCAATAAACCTTTTGCGATTGTCTTGCCTATAAATGCGGGTAATATTACTTTTTATGATGTAAATAGAAATACTGTGGAATATTGGAATAATCCTCTTTGACAAATTCCAGTTTGTCGTGCTAAAAATTCAACTGAATAATCCCAGCAAAAACCGCTGCTACATGGAAGCCAACAAACCATGCAACAGCGGTTTTTCTTTATCGTTTTTTCCTCTGGCTGATAGGCGTTCCCATTTTCTTTGATTTTTTGAGAATCCGAATCAGCCAGCGAAATTCTTCATCTGACAGATTTTTATAGTTGATACCAAGCTGCTTACAGTAAAGGACAACCAGCTTTTCATCACGGCTGCCCTTGAAATTTTCAACCGCTTCCAGATTTTCTTTCAGTTCATCGGCAACGGTGGTCTGAGGTGCACTCTCGCTGTCCTTTTTATGGGCTTCCCGAATATCCCGGATAATCAGGTTGAGGTCATCCCGTACCATGTGACTGAAATATTCATCATCACTGATATGGGCGGCTTGCAACACTTTCAAATGGGGGTCATCTTCGCCGGGGCGATACCGTTCAATGATTTCATGCCGGACGGTATCGACAAGGGCGTTGAGGTTTTGAATCTGCATGGTGGCAATCCCATCCACATAAATCTCAATGTCCGCAAGAAACTTGATAAAGTCCTTATGGGTGGCAAGTTCGCACAGCAGACGGTTGTTAATCCGACCGCTTTTCAGAAGTGCTACCATCTCATCACTCAAATGCAGCTCCCTTAATGGCGTGTTGATCTCCGCCCGGTTCTCTGTCCGGCAAAAGAGATAATCGAGGGACACCCCATAAAAATCTGCCAGCAGGATAAGGTTGCCATGATTGATTTCCTTATAGTCGTCTTTTTCATAACTGCCAAGAGCCGATTTTGAAATACCCGTTTGCTCAGCCAGTTCTTCCAGTTTTAATCCTTTGTTTAATCGTAAATCTTTTAGCCGTTCCTGTATTGTAGTAGCTCCGTTCATTGAAGCAGTTCCCCCTTTCTAACGACATTTATAACCGTTGAATTGATTATACCATATCAATTCCGCAATCGTGGAAATTTCTGATTTTTACCCCGAATTCCTACTTTGTGGACATACGGCACAGGGCACAAAAATGTTCTATGATACAGGTAGTTCATCGATGGATTATTCCAATCGAATGACCAGCCTGTGTGGGATATGCTTCCCCGGCGATGTAGCGTCATGACTTTTGGCAGGGATATGGAGGAACCCTGACCAAAACGAGCGTACCAAAGGGAGCGATACGCCGCTGTGAGATTCAGGGGAGGAACGACACCGGGGAGAACTGGCGAACTGACACCGAAATGATACCGAAACACAACAATCTGATAGGGGGACAGTCTACCCTATCGCTGATACTTCGGGAGATTTTAAGCGGCTCTATGGCTGTAATTTTACCGAAAATCGCCCCGAAACCATACACTAAAACGGGAGGAAGCGCAATATGCCGAGAATGAGCAAAAAGAGGAAGTATGAGCTTTCCTTTTACCTCAATGACCGGGGGCGTGTCACTTACAACGAATTATGCCGGAAATGCCAGCATGGGTGCAAGCAGAGCTTCCGGGCGGTTGTGATTGACTGCCCCTGTTATTTATCCAAACGAGCAAAGAAAAAGGAGGAACACACAGAATGAATTTTGAATTTATGACGATAGACACACCATTGCCGCCCTGTATGCCTTTTCCCAGAGCGTTGACAGGATTTCCAGTCAGCAGCACCGCAAAGGTCATGTACTGCCGGATGCTGGACGCTATGCTCTCCAAAGGGCAGGAGGACGAGAACGGAATCCTCTTTGTCTGCTTCCCTGTCACAGCCATTGCCGCAGTCCTGTCCCGCAGCTCCATGACGGTCAAGCGTTCTCTGAATGAACTGGAAACTGCCGGACTTATCATGCGGGTGCGTCAGGGCATTGGAGAACCAAACAGGATTTATGTGCTGATACCGGGAAAGGAGGACGCTGCCCTTGCCTGATACATCAAAGCTGGAAAAACTCAATCGGGAGTTGGAAAAAAGCGAAAAGAAACTGCGGAAAGCCATCAATGATGAAAAGGCATTGCAGCATCAGCTGAAGCAGCTTACCCGAAAAGAACGAACGCACCGGCTCTGTACACGTGGCGGTATGCTGGAAAGTTTTCTGCAAGAACCGGAACGCCTGACAGATGATGATGTCATGCTGTTGTTGAAACTCATTTTTCACAGACAGGACACGCAGGAACTATTGAAAAAACTGCTGGAACGGGAGATGCCGGAACCCCCTTAGTTTACTAAGGGCGCAATTATACACCACCCAGAGGTTGGTGCATTGCGTTCTCCGAAGGCTCCTCGCCGGAGGGCTGTGATTTTCCGCAGTCATGGTCTGCTTCAAATCAAACAGGGGACGCTACGCTTCCCCTGCGCTGGCTGCCGCCAGCTACCCTTTTGTGAACTTGCCATCTGGGGACACCTTGCGTTGCAAGCTGTTCCCAGCCGACAAGTTTTACAAAATCTCTCTATACTTTGACGGTCGAATAAAGTATAATGAAGTCAACGACTAATCGGAATTTGTGGAGAGATTTCCTGAACTTTCCTTATTTTACAGGCTTTTCAGCCCATTAAATAGTGAAATGATATGTATTTTCCCTTATTTTTGCCCTTATGCGGAATCCGCAAGGGAAATAAGGGAAATTTTTAGTTAAGCATTGCTCGCTACTTTATCAAGAAGTCTTGCGGAATCCCGTTTTGCTTTTCTTGTTGAGTGAGCGTAAATATTCATTGTGGTACTGACATCAGAGTGTCCTAACAGTTCCTGTACATCTTTCGGTGCAGCTCCATTGGAAAGCAGATTGCTGGTATAAGTGTGACGCAACTGGTGAAAATGGAAATCTTCAAATCCTTCCAGCTTCTTTGCCACTGATCTGCATACAATGCTGAGTGTACTCGGCAGTTCCAAAGAGCCATCTGGTCGCAGGCAGACAAAGGAGATTTCTTTGTAATCTGTCGGGACTTCCTGTGTTCCGTCAAGATGATAGTATTCATAATATACCCTGTTTTTCACATGCACTTCTTTGTAGTAATTGCGGTGATATAATTCGCCATACTGCATCCGGTTTTTGAGCTGTTCTTTTCTGGCAGCTTTCAGTATTTCAGTCAGCGTATCTCCAAAATCAACAATCCTTACTTTTTTCCGTTTCGTTGGTCCGATAATATTTTTGTGTTTCATGCCGTCGTAGCGGATACTGCGTTTTATGGTCAGGCATTGTTCCTCAAGGTTAATGTCCTGCCATGTAAGACCACAGGTTTCCCCGATACGGAGCCCGGCATAATACGCAATTTGAATCGGAAGAATAGCAGGTGGATTTTTCTTTTCCAGATATTGGATAAGCCGTTCATAATCCTCATGTGAAATCGGCTGTGTACCTTCTTCCACTTCATCATCGGAAAAGAGGTCAACTTCCTCTGCCTGCTTTTTCAGCTTAATATACTGCATCGGATTGAAACTGATTAACTGTTTTGGAAATACTGCAAAACGGAATGACTGCTGTAACACTGCGGAAAAAGAATGGATATAATCTTTGCTGTATCCCTTTTTTACTTTCCCGTCTGGAAACTCACCACCGAATGTAAGCAGATCAAGAAATGCCTGTAAATGTTCGGCAGTAACTGTTTTCAGTTTGCGGTCTGCAATCGGGTGTTTTTTGATACATCGGATTGCACCAAGATAATTTTCCACTGTACCGTTGCTGAGTGTCCCAGTTTTCAGTTCTTCTTCTGCCCACATATCCAGAAGTTCCCCTACGGTAAGATTATCTGCCTTTGCAACAAACTTCTTATCTTCGTAGTCTTCCAGTGCCTTGCGGAGAAGCTTTTCCGTCTCACTTTTACTTTCGGTTCCGGCGTATTCTTTCTGAACCATTTTACCGCTTGCATCTTCTACATAGAAACGATAGTACCATTTTTTTCCTTTTTTTCTAACAGATCCTTTTGCCATAATCGTATGTCTCCTTTCGATATCAGACAATCGGAACTGCTGAAATGCTTCTTGCGTGTAGGCATCTTATGGACAAGTCCATAAGCCAATTCGCCGCTCGTCAAATCTGTAAACAGCTTGACTCGCTTGCGCTCATTGTATCATAACTCCGATTATCTTACTATACCGATTCAGAATCGTCATACATAACTTCGGATAAAAGATTTGCAAGCCTTTGTTCTGCCGCTTCCGGTTTCTTTGAATAGAGCCTTACAACATCTGCCATATCATTAAATGCGTTGACAGTATGTGTGATCTCCCTGAGAAACATAATCTCATTATATTCATCTTTCGATTCAAATCCCATTACTTTGGCAATGTCCGCATCTTTGGTACTGCCTTTGTAATTTTTACAGGCGAACTGAAACGAATCCAGAAACAGTTCATATTGCTTTAACATTAACAGCAGTAAGTCTTTAGAAAAAGCGTCTTCTGTTTTATTGAGGTCAAGAGGAAACTGTTTGAGAATGTCGCCCATCGCATCACGAATCTGCAATTCTTTCTTATCCGTAATATCAGTTTCATATTCATCGGTTTCCCCTTTGAGCCATTCAATCGATACATGAAGTGCTTCCGAAAGACCTTCCAGTACCATCTTTTTGGTATTGTCAATCGAACCATTCTCATAACGCAGGATTGTGGAAGCGGTAACTCCCATCTTCTCTGCGACATAAGGCTGTGTCAGATTTAATTCCAGACGGCGCTGTTTTGCCCTGCTGCCAATCAGCTTGCGTAGTTCTTTATCTTTCATGCTGATGTGCCTCCTTTTTCGGTATGTCATTACTATACCACGCAACAAAATATATTGCAATATGCAATTTTAAGAAAAGCAGAAAAATTTCATAATGCTTGACAAAGCAATATAAACACGCTATACTGACAGCACAAATGAAATTGCATAATGCAATTCGAAAGGAGGTGGTCATATGACGCAAAGAAAGATTGCCTTATCTATTGAGGAAGCTGCTGATTATACGGGAATTGGCAGGAACACCCTGCGAAAGTTGGTAGAGTGGAAGAAACTTCCGGTATTGAAGGTTGGGAGAAAAGTCCTGATCAAAACGGATATGCTGGAACTTTTTATGGAAGCCAACGAGGGCAGGGACTTGAGGGATAAGGGAAATGTGAAAGCAGTCACAAGAAACGGTTCAACTTAAAAAAGCGGTTCCCGAAGAAACCGCCAAAGGTTCTATCAGACCGGAGTCATGATATACCTACACGCAAGCAGATTATACCATGTACTTCGTCTGACAGACAACAGGAAACTTATGTTTGGAAAAAAAGAAAGGACGATGATATTTATGGCAAGATCAACAAAGAGTTATGAGGAGCGTATGCTCCAGTTGGAAAAGAAAGAACAGGAAAGCCTTGAGAAAGCAAAACAGTATGCAGCACAGAAACGGGAACTGAAGAAACGTCAGAAAGATGTGGAAACCAAAAAACGGACACACAGGCTCTGCCAGATTGGCGGTGCAGTGGAATCGGTACTGGGTTCTGCGATTGAGGAAGATGATATCCCAAAGCTGATCGGCTTCTTAAAAAGGCAGGAAGCAAATGGGAAATTCTTCTCAAAGGCAATGCAGAAAGAGCCAGTTGCAAATACGGAGGAAGTGTAATGCCGGAGGGAGTGGAGTTTCCATTCCCTTCATTGCTTTTTTATGAAGGGCGCACTTATGGACAACCAGAGGTCGTCCGTATAAGTTTGCCACAGGTGGCAACCGGTCTGCGCTTACGCTTGCCGGGCTCGTTCCGTCGGCGGGGCTTTCAGCCAGACCTGCTCATGCCGCAGGAGGCACTCTTCGCCAGAGGGGCACATTCCATGCAGGCTGTTATGCACAGGGCACTCTTACGCAGAGGGTGCTCCGGCAGATACCATTTTCTTTTAGGAAAAACGTTACCTGCCGGAAATCAAAGCCGGATACGGCAGAATGGGGGAAACGGAGCATGGCGATTTTTCATTATACAGTAAAGATTGTTGGACGCAGCAAAGGAAAATCCATCATATCGGCGTCTGCTTATCTCAATGGCGATGTGATGAAAAATGAAGAAACAGGCAGGATCAGCTACTATACTTCAAAAAAAGAAGTCGTTTATACCAGCCTGCTGATGTGTGAAAATGCACCACAGGAATGGCAGAATGTACCTGCTGAAAATATCAGACGGTTCCAGAAATCTGTCCGATATAAAAGGGCAGATAACCAAAATGCTGCACTGGAAAAATTCAAACTTACTTTTCAGAAGCAGCGTTTATGGAATGAAGTCTTGAGGATAGAAAAAAGTTCAGATGCACAACTCGGCAGGTCATTTGAGTTCTCACTTCCGAAAGAATGGAGCCGACAGGAACAGATTGATTATACAACTGAATATATTCAAAAGACCTTTGTAGATAAGGGAATGTGTGCGGATTGGAGTATCCACGATAAAGGAGATGGTAATCCCCATGTGCATTTATTGGTGACGTTGCGACCATTCAATTCAGACCACTCATGGGGTAACAAAGAAATCAAGGATTGGGAGTTTGTCAGAGATGAAAATGGAAATATTGTGGTGGATGAATCCCATCCGGACTGGTGGCAGGATAAAAAGAACCCTGACCGTCATGGAATCCGAATCCCCGTACTTGATGAAAATGGAGTCCAGAAAGTCGGGACAAGGAACCGCAAACAGTGGAAACGTGTATTAACCGATGCTACCGGGTGGAACAATCCGAAAAATTGTGAGCTATGGCGGAGCGAATGGGCAAACGTCTGTAATGCACATTTGAAAACGGAAAATCACATTGACCATCGTTCTTATGCAAGGCAGGGAAAATTAGAGATACCGACGATCCATGAGGGCGCAGATGCCAGAAAAATTGACGAGAAATTTCAAAACGGACAGACATCCTCTACTTCATGGAAAGTAGAGGAAAACCAGATCATAAAAAGACAAAATGCACTGCTGGATAAAATACAGATTTCTTTTGGAAAAGTATCCAGTGCATTAACACAATGGAAGGAGCGATTGCGTGACATTAGAAGAAAGCCGGGAAGTCATTCCCATGATGGAGACAATGATAAACCAGATCGAGGAACAGCAGAATCTTATGGCAGAGATGGTACAGGAATTGCAGGAACGGGACAGGCAGCTCCTGTCTTTTCAGGAGCAGAACCAGAGTTTAAAAAGCTTAAACAGCGAATTATCCAGGCTGCTAAATCTTTTGCCAGATACAGAAGAACTGCTCTCACAGATCGAGCAACAGAAAACCAGAATCGAACAGTTGGAAAACGAGAATCAGCAATGGCAGGAATTAACGCAGAAGCTGAACAACGAGAACAGCTTATTGCAGAAACAGAACAGCGAATTGCTGACCTTAAACAGCAGATAGAGAAAGCGAGGGAGATCGATGAGCGAATGCAGAAACTTAGAGAACGTCGGGCAGGTGGAAGAACTTCTGCTGATGACCGAACAGATGCAGGACGAACTGGATCAGAAAGACCAGACAATCCAGGAACTAAACAGGCAGCTAAGCGAATCGCTGACCTTGAACGAGAAATTGAACAGCGAAAACAGAGCCGAGAATATCGAAGCATTGCGGACAAGATTAAGGCAAACAGAGGAACGATTGACCAGCGAGACAGACAGCAGGAAAAGAGCCGACGCAGAAGCCGTGGCATGGAAATTTAAGTATGAAAAAGCAGAGCAGGAAAAACTTTATGCACAGACACACCAAAAGACGGTAGAGGTAGCTGTTGAGAAAAAAGTGCCTTATGAGAAATGTGAAAAATGTGACCGTACTGCTTACCGGAAAGCAAAAGAAAAATGCGATAGCCGTAAAAGCCAGTTAGAAAAGAAATATAAAAATATGACGATTGGTTATGAAAGTATCTTGTTTCTACTGGCATGGTACAGCATAACAACAACACTGTTTACTGCGATTCTTTCGCCGGTTTTCCTTAACGACTGTATCGTCTTTTTCGGTGCGTTAGGAAAAGGAATGGGAAGTTTATTTCGGGAGTTTGTGACAGGTGCAGACTCTTTCGGACAGTTAAGCAGTGGAATACCTAACAGTATTCTTTCCGGGATTGTGTACTGGCTGATTGCCGGTACTGTCATGGCAATTTTATTCGTAATAACCGGGTGGCTGATAATCGGGATTGGTTATCAGGTAGGAAAAATCTACCGGAAATATTGTTGGGATATCATCAGTATCGTGGTAGCGATAACGAGTACAGCTGTTGTAATTTACTTTGGAGAATGGATTAAAAACGCTAATCCGATAAATCTTATTGTATTGCTATTACTGTCGCATATTATTTATATTGGAATCAGATGTTATGTGAAAGACTGGATGGAAGAACGAGGATATTATTAAAAGAGGACAGGGAAATTTCATAATCTTCCTGTCCTTAGTAAGGGACTATTGATTGTTTATATAAAGAAAAAGTATATAAATAAATCTTGACAATTAGTACGAACTCGGACTATAATACAAAAGTCCGGATTCGTACTAATTTAAGGAGGAAAAAGATGAGAAAAGATAATAATATGATAATACAGTTGCAACGATATTATGCTTTATGGAAAGAATGTACAGCAATGTATGAGGAATGGTCAAAGGATCAGGGACTGTCTTCAAATGGAGTTTTTGCTTTGTATTCATTTTATGAAAGTAATGGAAGATGCACGCAGAAAATGATAAGTGAAAAATGGAATATACCTAAGCAAACGGTAAATACGATACTAAAAGATTTTCAGAAAAAAGGATACATCAATATGGTATCTGATGATTCAGACAAGAGAAATAAGCTGATATGCCTCACAGAATCAGGAATGGAATATACGAAAGATATCATAGAAAAACTGCACTCAAAAGAAATATATGTAATCGAAAAAATGGGATTAGAGAATATAGAAAGTCTTAATGATAATACAGAGCTGTTTATCAGACTTTTCAAGGAAGGAGATTGTAAGAAAAATGAATCATAAATCATTATTTTTTAAATATGTTATTCCATCTATTATAGCATTTGCATTATCAGGAATATATGCGATAGTGGATGGATATTTTGTAGGCAATACCATAGGAGATGCTGGACTTTCGGCTATTAATATTGCATATCCGATTGTGGCTTTGATTCAGGCTCTTGGAACAGGAATTGGTATGGGAGGAGCTGTTTATTACTCAATTAATGCAGCAGAAAAGAAAGGAAAACGGGCAGAAGAATTTATTGCTACAAGCTGGTGGCTTCTTGTAATAGTAAGTGTTATCAGTACCATAATTATTTACTCCTTTTCGTCTAAAATTTTAGGATTGCTTGGAGCAGATGGAATTATATTAACAAATGCGACAGATTATATCAAAATTATAGCACTTGGAGCAATATTGCAGATTCTTGGAACTGGAATGATGCCATTCATTAGAAATTATGGAAACTCTTTCTGGTCAATGTTTGCGATGGTTGGTGGATTCATAACCAATATTGTTCTGGATTTTATCTTTGTATGGATATATGAAATGGGCATGAAAGGTGCAGCCACAGCTACAATAGCCGGACAGGGTGTGACTGCAGCAATTGCAATCATATACGCATTATATAATAAAAAGTTTTATGTGTATGTATCCTTAAAAAATGTAAAAGAAATGTGTGGCGCTATATTCAGAGTAGGTCTTGCACCGTTTGGGCTAGCATTGACTCCTAATATTTCATTGGTGTTTATAAACCGATTCTCCGCTTCTTATGGGGGAGAAAAAGCTATTGCAACTTATGCATGTGTATCCTATATTATCTGTATCATATATCTCATATTGCAGGGCGTAGGTGATGGAAGTCAACCTTTAATGAGCCGTTTTTATGGTGAGAAGGATCAAGAAAGCCTGAGAGGAGTTCAGAGAATGGCATACATTTTTGCAATAATTCTTGCTGTTTGTGGTGGAATTATCATGTATGTAAACAGAGCAAATATTGGAGGGGTTTTCGGAGCTTCTTATGAAGTAAGTATTGAGATTTCTAAAATTGTACCTATATTTTTAGTGTCATTACCATTTGTTGCGATTACCAGAATAGCGACAGCTGGATTTTATGCTACTGAAAAAAGTGGATTGTCATACATTCTTACATTCATTGAACCAGTATTGATGCTGATATTTATGCTTGTTTTACCACCTTTATTTGGTGGACAGATTATGATATGGTGGAGTACGGTATTGGCACGTGTTTTTTCAGCGATTCTGGCATTCATACTAATAAAATATTGCGAAAAGGGAGATTTGCAATATGGAATACAGAAAATTTAACAATCAGATAGTAGCAAGAATAATCTAGGTTTATCTATTGTATTTTTAAGGACAGCCTCATAGCAATAGGGCTGTCCTTTTAAAATTATGAAGCTAATTTTTAATAAATTCTAGTAGATTTTGATTGGAATAATCATAACTCTAATGAATCTTCAGCATCTACCCACATCTGTAAATTCCCATCAAGATATAACCTTGCATATTCTAATGGCTCATCGATTGCAAGCGATGTCAAAGCACAATCAGATCCAGGTGTGGTTCTTAAATTTTTTTCTGCTTCCCAACAATCAATACGGAGTATATAGCCCGTATTAGTATATACATCAATGCTGTTGCACTGTGGATTGTATTCTGCAAATATTGTTCTCATCGTATCCCATCTCCTTATCATTTAATCAATCAGTAGTAGCAAAAATTAAGAAGCATTTCAATCAGTTCACCATGTCACTTTTATTTTGTGTTATACTGTCTTATAGATTTTTCTTGCCCTTGTATTTGCCCTTATCAGAGTGCATAAACACTGATGGGACGATATAACACAAGGGAAATAATAAGGGAAAGCTCACCTGCGACAAATCCAGTGTTTTCAAGGGGTTGCGAAGAATTTAATAATAAAATATAACAGTTATTAAATTTCTTAAAACAGGTGAAATCTCAATCGGAATTTGGAGGTAATATGCTTATGAAAAAATTTCTTTCTTTGTTTTTGTGTCTTACTTGTGTACTGACTTTAGTTGCGTGTGGAAAAAAGGTAGCTCCTATTACGTTACCTCAAACCGACGAGATTACATCTATTGATATAACTTTTGGGGAAAATACAGTAAGTCATTCAGACAAAACTTGGATAAGTGAAATAATCGCCGATATTTCCAGTTCTGAACCGACTAAGAAGGAAAGTGTTCAAGACTGTCCACAAGTGGAAAGTTATATCAAAATTGACTTCCAGTTTGAGACAGGAACAAGTACTATCTTTGCGTATGAGGATAGTGGTAAATACTATATTGAACAGCCTTATCAAGGAATTTATAAAATTGATAGCCAACTATTCGAAAGGTTACAAGAAACTGATTAATTCCAGTTTGCCACCCACACATCGGGTCAACTTGTCCCGAACTTTTACAACTAAATACCCGCCGCCCACACAGCGGCACACCGAGCAGGAAATCTGAAAAAGGTCTCCTGCTTTTTTTCTGCCCAAAATGGGGTGGCAAAACGCCACCCCATCCACCGATTACCGAAAGGAGTGATACGAAATGCCCTGTCCGCACAACGAAATCACGATTGTTCAGCGCAGCCAGCGACAGTCTGCTGTTGCCGCCGCTGCTTACCAAAGCGGCGAAAAGCTGTTCTGTGAATACGACCAGCAAGTGAAGCACTACCCGGAAAAGCGTGGTATCGTCCACAATGAAATTCTGCTCCCGGCAAACGCCCCACGGTCGTATGCAGACCGCAATACCTTATGGAACGCCGCCGAAGCGGTGGAAAAGCAATGGAACTCCCAGCTTGCAAGGCGGTGGGTGCTTACCATCCCAAGAGAGATACCACCCGACCAGTATGCTGTCCTTGTCCGGGAGTTTTGTGAGCAGCAGTTTGTTTCCAAAGGCATGATTGCTGATTTTGCAATCCATGACCCCCATCCGCCGGGACACAATCCCCACGCCCATGTCATGCTCACTATGAGGGCAATGGACGAACATGGAAAATGGCTTCCCAAGAGCCGCAAGGTTTATGACCTTGACGAAAACGGGGAACGGATCAAACTTCCGTCCGGCAGATGGAAAAGCCACAAGGAGGATACGGTGGATTGGAACGACCAGAAGTATTGCGAAATCTGGCGGCATGAATGGGAGGTCATCCAGAACCGCTATCTGGAAGCCAATGACCGCCCAGAGCGTGTGGACTTGCGTTCTTATGCCAGACAGGGGCTTGATATTATCCCTACTGTCCATGAGGGAGCTGCTGTCCGGCAGATGGAAAAGCGGGGTATCCAGACGAACATCGGCAACCTGAACCGGGAAATCAGAGCCGCCAACCGCCTGATGAAGTCTATCCGGCAGCTCATTCAAAACCTCAAAGGCTGGATTACCGAGCTGGGAGAAAAACGAAAAGAACTGCTTGCACAAAAGGCGGCGGAGGAAGCGACACTTCTTCCCAATCTGCTGATGAAGTATATGGAGATACGAAAGGAAGAACGGAAGGACTGGACAAGGGCTGGACAGAACCGGGGGACTTCACAGGACTTAAAGGCAGTCAGCGAAGCCCTGTCCTATCTCCGTCAAAAGGGGATTTCTACTGTGGAGGACTTAGAAGTATTTCTGGAATCTTCCGGGAAATCAGCCGCAGATTACCGCAGTCAGATGAAGCCAAAGGAAGCCCGCAGCAAAGTGATTGACGGGATTCTTGCCAGCCGGACAGACTGCAAGGAATGTAAGCCTGTCTATGAGAAGTACCAGAAGATATTTTTCAAGAAAACAAAGGAGAAATTCAAACAGGAACACCCGGAGGTCGCCCGGTATGCGAAAGCCACCGCCTACCTTGCCAAGCACCCGGACGATAAGGACAGCACCCAAAAGGAACTGCAACAGGAGCAGGAAAAACTTCTCAGCGAAATCGCAGAGCTGAAAGTACCGCTGACAGAGGTACAGGAGGATTTGAAGAAGCTGCGGGACATCCGCTACTGGGTACGGAAAGCCACCCCCGGCACAGAAGAAAGCAAAGAGCCGCCCAAGAAGCAGCCCCTCAAAGAAGTCTTGCAGGATAAGGCGGACGAGAAAAAAGCACAAAGAACTGCCCCGGTGCAGACAAAACACAAACAACAGGATATGGAACTTTAACAGGCACTTGCCATTTTCAGATTGAGAATGTCAGGTGCTTTTCTTTTTTTCAAGGAGGGATAGATTTGAATGTATTTGAAGCTGTGAAGCAGTCCGTCACAACAAGACAGGCTGCGGAGCATTATGGAATCCATGTAGGTCGGAACGGGATGGCTTGCTGCCCGTTCCATAACGATAAAACCCCAAGCATGAAGCTGGATCGGCGTTACCACTGCTTCGGCTGCGGTGCGGATGGGGATGTGATTGATTTTGCCGCCGCCCTGTATGGGCTGGGAAAGAAAGAAGCCGCCGTACAACTGGCACAGGACTTCGGGCTTTCCTATGAGGACTGGAAGCCGCCGGGAAAGGAAAAAAAGCCAAAGCCCCGGCAGAAATCCCCGGAGGAACAGTTTCAGGAAGCAAAGAACCGCTGCTTCCGTATTCTTGCTGATTATCTCCATCTGCTTCGGGCATGGAGAACGGACTACGCCCCACACTCCCCGGAGGAAGCCTTTCATCCCCGGTTTATAGAAGCCTTACAGAAGCAAGACCAAGTGGAGTATCTGCTGGATGTGCTGCTGTTCGGGGAAACAGAGGAAAAAGCGGCTTTGATTACGGACTACGGAAAGGATGTGATACAGCTTGAACAGCGAATGGCAGAGCTTGCCGCCGCAGACGCAGCAAGAACTAAAAAACACCATGAACGCCATGCAGCCACCCCAGAGCATTGAGGAAATCAAGGAGGGGCTGGAAACTACCGAGAAAGGCGGTGTCCGTCAGAGCATACGGAACTGCCTGACTGTATTCCAGCGTGACCCGCTGCTTTCCGGGGCTATCGCATACAACATCCTGACTGACCGCAAGGACATCATAAAGCCCATCGGCTTCCACAGGGAAAGCACCGCCCTGAACGATACAGATATGAAGTATCTGCTTCTTTATCTGGAAGAAACCTACGGGCTTACCAATGAGAAAAAGATTGATAACGCCATCGGGATTGTGGCGAATGAAAACAAGTACCACCCCATCCGGGATTATTTAAGTTCCCTTGTGTGGGACGGGACAGAGCGAATCCGCTTCTGCCTGCGGCACTTTCTGGGGGCTGACGCAGACGATTACACCTATGAAGCATTGAAGCTGTTCCTGCTGGGTGCAATCTCACGAGCCTTTCAGCCGGGGTGCAAGTTTGAAATCATGCTCTGTCTGGTCGGCGGTCAGGGGGCTGGCAAGTCCACTTTCTTCCGTCTGCTGGCAGTCCGGGACGAGTGGTTCTCCGATGATTTGCGGAAGCTGGACGATGACAATGTGTACCGCAAGCTGCAAGGTCACTGGATTATCGAAATGTCGGAAATGATGGCAACCGCCAACGCCAAGAGCATTGAGGAAATCAAGTCATTTTTAAGCCGGCAGAAAGAGGTTTACAAGATACCTTATGAAACCCACCCGGCAGACCGCCCCCGTCAGTGCGTGTTTGGCGGCACTTCCAATGCCCTGGACTTCCTGCCCCTTGACCGTTCCGGCAACCGCCGCTTTATCCCCGTCATGGTGTACCCGGAGCAAGCCGAGGTTCACATTTTGGAGGACGAAGCTGCTTCCAGAGCCTATATCGAGCAGATGTGGGCAGAAGCGATGGAGATTTACCGAAGCGGCAGGTTCAAGCTGGCTTTCAGCCCCGCCATGCAGCGCTATCTCAAAGAACACCAGCGGGATTTTATGCCGGAGGACACCAAAGCAGGGATGATACAGGCGTATCTTGATAAGTACACCGGGAGCATGGTCTGCTCCAAGCAGATCTACAAGGAAGCCTTGAACCATGCTTTTGACGAGCCGAAGCAATGGGAAATCCGGGAAATCAACGAGATTATGAACCAGTGCATTTCCGGCTGGAGGTACTTCCCGAACCCAAGAATGTTTTCAGAATATGGCAGACAAAAGGGCTGGGAGCGTGAAAACCCGGCAACGGACTTAAGCAACCCGTCTGAAAAAACGATGGACGGTTTTGTGGAGGTCACAGAACAGATGGAGCTTCCATTCTGAAAAGGACAGCCCGTTGCACCCCCTGTTGCTATCCCGTTGCCGAGCCGGTTGCCGGGGAAAAACCTTTATTTCCGGGCTTTTCTCCCTTATAACAACCAAAACAACAGAAAAATAAAAGAAAAGTATAAATAGTAACCATCGCCAGATTGAGATTGTTTGCAAGGTCTTTTGAAGCCCGTTGCCGGACTTCGTTGCCGACACCCTCTGTCTGGCTATTTTCATGTATGGAGGATAACTGCCTATGGCAAAAAACAAAACAGAGATTCATGTTACAACGGTGTTTGACGGGGAGCTGGACGCAACCGATGTGTTCGTCAGCCTGATTTCCCAGAAATACGGTAAGACAAATACGAAAGAATATCTTGCTAAAAAGAAAGATATGGGTTATAATGAAGATGAGGTTCAAAAGAGCCAGATACCGTCTGGATTGTGTGGGTAAATGGCTATGATGAACGAAATGGAATACAGAACAATCGGTTCGGCACTTGCCGGAGGGTATCGTGCAGCGGTCTATTGCAGGCTGTCAAAGGACGATGACCTGCAAGGCGAAAGTGCCAGTATCGCAAACCAGCGTGATATGCTGGAAAAATACTGCGAAAAGCAGGGATGGGAGGTTGTGGCAGTCTATCAGGACGATGGCTTCACAGGTCTTAATATGGAGCGTCCTGATTTACAGAGAATGTTGAGAGCCATTGAGCGCAGGCAAATCAACCTTGTCATCACGAAAGACCTCAGCCGACTGGGGCGTAACTATCTGCAAACCGGGCATTTGATTGAGGACTTTTTCCCAAGAAACGGTGTCCGCTATATCGCCATGAATGACGGTATCGACACCCTGCGGGATAACAACGATATTGCCCCGTTCAAGAATATCCTGAACGAGATGTACAGCAAGGATATTTCCAAGAAAGTCCATTCCTCTTATCTTCTGAAAGCGCAGAAAGGACAGTTTACCGGGTGTCTTGCCCCCTTTGGGTATCGGAAAGACCCAGAGGACAGAAACCATCTGCTCATTGACGAGGAAACCGCCCCGATTGTGCGGCTGATTTTCGGATATGCCCTGAACGGTCATGGTCCGAACTATATCCGCAGACGGCTGGAGGAAGAAAAAATCCCCTGCCCCACATGGTGGAACCGGGAACGGGGGCTTCGCAATACCCGCACCAAATGGGAAAAGAAAGACCCAGAAAACGGACGGTATATGTGGGACTTCTCCGTTATCAAAGACCTCTTGATGAATCCCGTCTACACCGGGGCGATTGCTTCCCAGAAAAAAGACTACCGTTTCAAAATCGGCACGATTGGAGAAAAGAAGCCGGAGGACTGGATTGTGGTGGAGGGACAGCATGAACCGCTGATTGACCGCATGAGCTTTGACATTGTGCAGAACAAGCTGAAATCCCGCCAGCGTCCGGGGCAGACCAATGAAATCAGCCTGTTTGCCGGACTGATAAAATGCGGCGAGTGTGGGAAGTCGCTGACGATACGCTACACAAACGCAAAACATCCCCAGCAGATTTATTCCTGCAAGACCTACAATGCCTTTGGAAAGAACCACTGCACCCAGCACCGGATTGACTATGACACCCTTTACAGCCATGTGCTGCGGAAAATCCGGGAATGTGCCAGAGCTGCCCTGATGGACGGGAAAGCGGTTGCCGACCGCCTGACTAATACCTGTGAAGCCGAGCAGCGGGAACAGCGGGAAGCAATGGAACGCTCCCTTACAAGGGACGAGGAACGGATTGAGGTTCTGGATAAAATGGTCATGCGGCTTTATGAGGATATGATTGCAGGGCGTATCAGTGAGCAGAATTTCAACACCATGCTGGAAAAGACACAGACCGAGCAAGCGGAGCTTAAAGCAAAAGTGTCCGAGGGCAGAAAGCGGCTGTCCGATGAAGTCCAGCTTGCCAATGACGCAAAACAATGGGTGGAAGCCATTCAGGAATACGCCAATATCACAGAGCTGGACGCAGCCACCCTCAACCGCTTAATCAAAGAAATCGTCGTGCATGAGCGCATTGACGAAGATAAAACAAGACACATTTCTATCGAAATTCATTTTAATCTCAAACCCATCCCAGAGGTGGAACAGGTCACTGCCTGACCTGTCCCGCCGGGACGGTTCTCTTAAAAACACCATATAGATTTTTTGTACGCCGCCGCCCGCCATCGAGCAGAGTTTTACACCTAATTGGGGATAAAACAGCTCATGGCGGGCGGCGGCGTCGCTTTGATCGGCGGCACCCTTGTTCCCCTGCTTTCTCAACTTTTTGGATAATGCCTAAAACAAATACCACCCGCCGCGCCCTCTCGGAAACGGGAGGGCGCGGGAAAGGAGGGATTAACTTTTGATATGGCAGATGATTGAAGATTGGTTTCGCGGCATTTTGACAGACGGGATTTTATCGAACCTTTCCGGCTTGTTTGACAGCGTAAATACAGAGGTTGGAGAAATCGCAACACAAGTCGGCACGACCCCCGCCGGGTGGAACGCGGGCATATTCAACATGATACGCAGCCTTTCGGAAAACGTCATTGTACCGATTGCGGGCGTTATCATTACCTTTGTCATGTGTTATGAACTAATCCAGCTTGTAATTGAAAAAAACAATCTGCACGATCTCGACACTTGGATTTTCTTCAAATGGATTTTTAAGACCTTTGTTGCGGTGCTGCTGGTAACAAACACTTGGAACATCGTCATGGGAGTTTTCGACGTTACGCAGAGCGTCGTCAATCAGAGCGCGGGGGTTATCATATCCGATACAAGCATAGACGTTACCACCGTCATTACCGACATTGAAGCAAAACTCGACGCTATGAGCGTGGGCGGTCTTTTGGGGTTATGGTTTCAATCCCTCTTTGTAGGGCTTACCATGAAAGCCCTGTCAATCTGCATTATGCTTGTGGTGTATGGGCGCATGATTGAAATATATCTTGTAACGAGCGTTGCCCCTATCCCTATGGCAACAATGGTAAATCACGAATGGGGCAGCATGGGACAGAATTACTTAAAATCTTTGCTTGCGCTTGGTTTTCAGGCGTTTCTGATCTTGGTGTGTGTCGGCATTTATGCGGTGTTGATACAAACAATCGCAGCGACCGACGACATTTCCGGCGCGATCTGGGCTTGCATGGGCTATACCGTCCTCTTGTGCTTTACGCTTTTCAAAACGGGAAGCCTTGCAAAGAGCGTCTTTTCGGCACATTAAGGGGGTGAGTTATGATTTGAAAATCGGTTTAATCGACGTTGACAGCCATAATTTCCCCAACCTCTGCTTGATGAAGCTATCCGCGTATCATAAAGCAAAGGGGCATACGGTGGAATGGTGGAACGCAAAGGGGCGGTACGACCTTGTATATAAAAGCCGCGTCTTTACGGACACCTATTCCAAAGACACGATAACCGTTACCAACGCGGAACAAGTTATTTTCGGCGGTACGGGCTACGACACGAAAAACCGCTTGCCGCCGGAAGTGGAACACAGTTACCCGGATTATTCTATCTACCCGCAGTTTTTCGGGATTGCCTACGGCTTTTTAAGCCGGGGTTGTCCGAGAAATTGCGGGTTTTGCATTGTCAGCAGTAAAGAGGGACGCAAAAGTGTTAAGGTTGCGGATTTGTCCGAGTTTTGGAAATGGCAGCCGGAAATAAAAATCATGGACGCTAATCTGCTTGCCTGTCCCGACCATGAAAATCTCATTGAGCAGCTTATACGAAGCCGCGCATGGGTGGATTTTTCGCAAGGGCTGGATATTCGCCTTGTGAACAGGGATAATGTCAGCCTGTTAAATCGGGTACGGATAAAAGCGGTACATTTTGCATGGGATAATCCCGACGAGGACTTAACCGGGTATTTCCAACGTTTTTTGGATTTGACCGCCATTAAGAGCAGCCGCCAGCGGCGCGTGTATGTTCTTACCAACTACGGCAGCACTCACGAACAGGATTTATACCGCGTGAACACCTTGCGGGCTATGGGCTTTGACCCGTATGTGATGATTTACGAGCGTCCAACCGCCCCGCCTGTTACCCGCCATTTGCAACGGTGGGTAAATAACAAACGGCTTTTCTATGCTGTCCCCCGTTTTGAAGATTACATTCCGGGCAGAAAGGAGGTTTGAAATGGCGTATGTAACCGTCCCAAAGGACTTAACAAAAATCAAAAGCAAGGTAATGTTCAACCTTACGAAACGACAGCTAATTTGTTTCAGCGCGGCGGTAGCAATCGGACTGCCGCTGTTCTTTTTGGTAAAAGACAGCGTTGGAACAACCACAGCGGCATTGTGCATGGTGCTTGCCATGCTGCCTATGTTTTTGCTTGCCATGTACGAGAAAAACGGGCAACCGCTGGAAGTGATTATTCGGCAATTTGTGGAAGTGAAGTTTCTTCGCCCCAAAGAGCGACCTTATCAGACCAACAATTTTTATGCCGCCCTTGCGCGGCAAGAGCAATTAGATAAGGAGGTACGGGCGATTGTCAAAGGAAAAGAAAAACACCCAAAACGAAAAGCGTAAACTTTCCCGACAGGAAAGAAAACAGATAGATACCCTTATCCGACAGGCAAAGGGCGACGGGAAGCCCCATACGGCGCAGGACAGCATACCGTTTGAGCGAATGTATAAGGACGGGATTTGCCGCCTTGCAAACGGGCGGTATTCCAAGTGCATTGAGTTTGAGGACATCAACTATCAGCTTGCGCAGCCGGACGACAAAACCGCCATTTTTGAAGCCCTTTGCGATATGTATAACTCGTTCGACGCTTCTATCAGCGTGCAGCTTTCCCTAATCAGCCGCCATGCGAACAAGGACGATTTCAAGAACAGTATCACGATTGCGCCGCAGAATGATGACTTCGACAGTATCAGAGCAGAATACACCGAAATGCTTAGGACGCAGCTTGAACGCGGAAACAACGGGCTTATCAAGACCAAGTTTCTCACCTTTACCGTTGAAGCAAAGGACATTAGATCGGCGCGGGCGCGTCTTGCCCGCATTGAAACGGACACCCTCAACCATTTTAAGGTGATCGGCGCGGCGGCGCGGGTATTGGACGGGAAACAGCGTCTTGAAGTGCTGCATGGGATTTTCCACCCGGACGGGGAACGCTTTAACTTTGCGTGGGAATGGCTACCCGCAAGCGGTCTTTCTGTCAAAGACTTTATCGCGCCGTCCTCTTTCCGATTTGGCGACGGGCGAATGTTTCAAATGGGCGGCAAGTTTGGCGTAGTTTCCTTTTTGCAGATCGTCGCGCCGGAACTCTCCGACCGTATGCTTGCCGACTTCATGGACGCGGAAAACGGGATTATCGTCAATCTGCACATTCAGAGTATCGACCACAACGAAGCAATCAAGACGATTAAGCGCAAGATTACCGACCTTGACCGTATGAAAATCGAGGAACAGAAAAAAGCAATCCGCAGCGGCTACGACATGGATATTATTCCGTCCGACCTTGCCACCTACGGCGGGGAAGCAAAAAACCTACTCCGCGATTTGCAGAGCCGCAACGAAAGAATGTTTCTGCTTACGCTGCTTGTCTTAAACCTTGCAGATACCAAGCAGAAATTGGATAACGAAGTATTTGGAGCGGCGGCAATCGCGCAGAAATACAACTGCATTTTGACCCGCCTTGACTACCGGCAGGAACAGGGGCTTATGTCCTCTATCCCGTTGGGGGAAAACCTTATCCATATCCAGCGCGGCTTGACGACCAGCAGCACCGCCGTTTTCGTTCCCTTTACGGTGCAAGAGCTGTTCCAAAGCGGCGAAGCATTGTATTACGGCTTAAACGCCCTTTCCAACAACATGATTTTGTGCGACCGAAAGAAGCTGAAAAATCCCAACGGCTTGATACTCGGCACACCGGGCAGCGGCAAAAGTTTTTCTGCAAAACGCGAAATCACAAACGCTTTTCTTATCACGTCCGACGACATTATCATTTGCGACCCCGAAGCCGAATATTACCCCCTTGTCGGACGTTTGAAAGGACAGGTTATCAAGGTTTCGCAGAACAGCACGCAGTACATTAACCCTATGGATATTAACCTCAATTACAGCGAGGGCGACACGCCCATAGCCTTAAAGAGCGATTTTATCCTTTCCTTTTGTGAGTTGATTATGGGAGGTAAAAACGGGCTGGAAGCTGTCGAAAAGACCTTGATTGACCGCGCTGTTATCAGCGTGTACCGCAACTACCTTGCCGACCCGAAGCCGGAGAATATGCCGATTTTGGGCGACCTCTACGACGAGATCAAGAAGCAGCCGGAAAAGGAAGCGCAGCGTATCGCGGCGGCATTGGAACTCTATGTAAACGGCAGCTTGAACATTTTTAACCACAGGACAAACGTTGACATTCATAATCGCCTTGTCTGCTTTGATATTAAGGAACTCGGTACGCAGCTTAAAAAAGTCGGTATGCTTATCGTCCAAGACCAAGTATGGAACAGAGTAACGGTAAACCGCAGCGAGGGCAAGGCGACGCGGTATTACATCGACGAATTTCATTTACTCTTGAAAGAGGAACAGACCGCAGCATACAGCGTCGAGATTTGGAAGCGTTTTAGGAAGTGGGGCGGTATTCCGACAGGTATCACGCAGAACGTCAAAGACCTTTTGACGAGCAGAGAAGTTTCAAACGTTTTTGAAAACAGCGATTTTGTCTATATGCTCAACCAAGCACAGGGCGACAGGGAAATCCTTGCAAAGCAGCTTAACATTTCGCAGCAGCAAATGACCTATGTAACCCATTCCGACGCGGGCGAGGGGCTTATTTTCTACGGCAACGTGATTTTGCCCTTTATTGACCGTTTCCCGCAGGATACGGAACTGTACCGCGTCATGACGACCAAACCCGGCGAGGTGTCGGCATGAGGATAGAAACGGACAAAATCTATTGCGGCGACAGCTTGCAGGTGCTTCAAACCTTGCCGGAAAACGCAGTTGATTGTTGCGTAACGTCCCCGCCCTACTATGCCTTGCGGGACTATGGCGCAGACGGGCAGATCGGACGGGAAGCAACGCCGGAAGAATATGTTTCCCGCATTACGGCGGTATTCCATGAGGTAAAGCGGGTGCTTACGCCGGAGGGGACTTGTTGGCTGAATATCGCGGACACTTATTGCGGCACAGGCAGCAAAGCCGACCACCAAGACCCCAAATATCCCAAAGGCAGGAACGGGCAGCAAGTGGCGTTCAACCACCGCGCCCCCGGCTGTAAGCCCAAAGATTTAATCGGTATTCCGTGGCTTGTAGCCCTTGCCTTGCGGGGCGACGGTTGGTATTTGCGCAGTTCTATCATTTGGCACAAAACAAACCCCATGCCAGAAAGCACGCGGGACAGGCCGACCCGCTGCTATGAATATGTGTTTCTGCTTACCAAGTCAAAGAAGTATTACTACAATTGGCAAGCAGTAGCCGAGCCGATAGCCCCCACAACGGCGGGGCGGCTGAAAAGCGGAGTTAGCAAAGGAAACAAGTATAACGTTACTGTTCCGGGGCAAAACCAGCCGCAGAAAATCAACCGCCCCCGCGAAAAGGGCGCATACGCCGACGAGTTGATTTGTCCCGTCCGCAGCCGTCGCAACGTTTGGCAGATCAACAATGTCGCGTATCATGGCGGGCATTTCGCAGCATACCCGCCCAAACTTGCGGAAACGTGCATTTTGGCGGGCTGTCCCGTGGGCGGGATTGTCCTTGATCCGTTTTTAGGCAGCGGCACCACCGCAGCGGCGGCAAAGCACCTTTCCCGCCGCTATATCGGCATTGAGTTAAACCCCGACTATTGCACCCTTGCAAAACAGCGGATTGGAGGTGATGAAGATTGAGCAAGGAATGGAAAGCCCCCGACAAGGTAACGCAGAAAATGACCCGCGACGGGGCGGTTGCGGAAAACCTCACGACGGGCGAAACAACGAGTATCAGCGAAAGGCCGCAGGAGGAAAACTATTCCCAAGCCCCTACCGCAGCGGCAGAAAAGGCTGTTGACCGTATCGGCGCAGAGGTTGAACGGCAAGCGGCAAAGGGCGCAGGGAAAAAAGCCCTTGACGCGGCGCAGCTAAAAACCCATACTTCCCGCTTGCAGTTTTCCGAAGCGGAACGGGCAACGCCGGAATTGCAGAAATCTATCCGTAAATCCGAGAAAGCGGCAGACCGTTTAGACGCAGCGCGGGCGGCTATCCCCAAGCAGACCAAAATCAAGAAAGAGCGCGTTTTTGACGAAGCGAAAGGCAAGGCAAAGACGCGCCTTTCCTTTGAAAAGACGGATAAGCCCCCAAACGGCAAGTTGCGGCATAACCCCTTGTCCCGTCCGGCGCAGGAGTTGAACAGCACCGTACATGGGAAAATCTACGAGGTTGAGAAAGAAAATGTCGGTGTGGAAAGCGGGCACAGGGTAGAACTTGCGGGCGAGAAAGCGGGCGGTATGGCGGCGCGGACGGTAAAGCGCGGCATACGCAGCCACAAGCTGAAACCCTACCGGGCAGCGGCGGCAGCCGAGAGAAAGGCGGTAAAGGCAAACGCCGATTTCCTCTATCAAAAGGCGCTGCACGATAACCCCGCCCTTGCGCACTCAAACCCGATTTCCCGTTTTTGGCAGAAGCAGCGCATTAAAAAGCAGTATGCAAAGACGCTGAAAGCGGGCGGCAAAGTGAAAAAGACCGCCGAAGCCACCGCAAAGGCGGCGAAGAAAACCGCGCAGGAAACCAAACGGGCGACGTTCTTTGTCGTCCGGCACTGGAAAGGCTGCTTGCTTGTGGGCGGGATTGCCTTTATCGTGCTTCTGCTTTTCGGCGGCTTGTCCTCTTGCTCCCTCTTTGGCGGCAACAGCGGCAGCGGCTTAATTGCGTCGTCCTATCTTTCCGAGGACGCGGATATTACAGGCGCGGAAAGCGCGTATGCCGCTATGGAAGCCGAGTTACAAGATATGCTGAATAATATCGAGCGCGAATACCCCGGCTATGACGAATACCGGGTGAACGCGGACGAGATCGAGCATGACCCCTATGTGCTAATCTCTATCCTTTCCGCGCTGCATGAGGGCGTGTTTACCCTTGATGAAGCGCAAAGCACCCTTGAAATGCTCTTTGAGAAACAGTATATCTTGACCGTTGAGGAAGAAGTACAGGTACGATACCGCACCGAAACGAGGACGGACAGCGAGGGCAACGAATATGAGGTTGAAGTACCCTACAACTATTACATTCTCCATGTGGATTTGGAAAACTTCAACCTTTCCCATGTCCCCGTCTACATCATGGGCGAGGAACAGCTATCCATGTACGCTATGTATATGTCGTCGCTGGGAAACCGCCCCGATTTGTTCCCGTCGTCCGGCTATGTGTCTAAATACTATGAAAACCCGCCCGCCGATTATGAAGTACCCGCCGCGCTGCTTAATTCCGATGAACAGTTTGCGCGGCTCATAGAGGAAGCGGATAAATACGTCGGCTTTCCCTATGTGTGGGGCGGCAGCACCCCGGAAACCTCTTTTGATTGCAGCGGCTTTGTGAGTTATGTATTGACGAACAGCGGCCTATACAATACGGGCAGACTTGGGGCGCAAGGGCTTTACAACATTTCAACCCGCGTTTCCAACCCGCAGCCGGGGGATTTGGTTTTCTTTACGGGTACATACGACACGCCGGGGGTATCTCATGTGGGTATCTACGTTGGCGAGGACGGGGACGGAAGCCCCGTCATGCTGCATTGTGGCGACCCGATACAATACGCAAAACTTGATACAAGCTATTGGCAATCCCATTTTTACGCCTATGGGCGGCTACATTACAACTGACTTTGAAAGGAGTTTATTTCTATGGCAAACACGAAACTTGACCGTATCGAAAGGGATATTGAGAAAACGAGGGCGAAAATCCTTGAATACCAAAAAAGGCTGAAAGACCTTGAAGCGCAGAAAATCGAGGAAGAAAACGCGCAGATCGTTCAAATGGTGAAAGCGGTACACCTTGACGGGGCGCAGCTTGCCGCGTTCCTCTCCGCTTACGCCAGCGGCGAAATTGCCTTGCCACAGCCGGACGCAGACTACACCGACGAACAGGAGGAAACCGAAGATGAAGCATAAAAAACTGTTCCGCAGCGTTACCGCTTTGCTTGCCGCCCTTGTACTCATGGGCGGCTTTTCTGTTACCGCTTTTGCGGGCGGCGGTGATGTGAGCGACGAGCCGCCTACCCCCGTAACCGAAACCGAGCCGGAAGAAACGACGGGCGGCTATGAGCCGCAGCCCTTAACGCCGGAGGGCAACATGAGCCTTGTGGACGACATAACGGGCGAAGCGTCCGGCGATAAGCAGTTTATTACCGTCGTTACGAAAAACGGAAACTATTTTTACATCATCATTGACCGCGCCGAGGACGGGGAAAATACCGTCCATTTCCTTAACCAAGTGGACGAAGCGGATTTAACCGCCCTTATGGAGGACGGGCAGACCGAAGCCCCCGTTTGTAGCTGTACTGAAAAATGCGTTGCCGGAAGCGTCAACACCGATTGTCCCGTTTGCAGCGTCAACATGAGCGAGTGCGCGGGCAAGGAAGCCGAGCCGGAGCCGGAAGAAACCGAGCAGCCGCCGGAAGAAGAAAAAGGCGGCGGCATGGGTATTCTGCTTGTCGTGCTGCTTGTTGCCGCAGCGGGCGGCGGCGCGTTCTACTACTTTAAGATTTTGAAGCCCAAAAAGGACGCGGCGAAAGGCAGCAGCAGCCTTGACGACCTTGATTTTGACGAGGACGACGAGGAAACGGAAGTAGTCGAAACCGAACAGACCGAGCAGGAGGACGATAATCTATGAAACTTGTAATTGCAGAAAAACCGAGCGTCGGGGCGGCGATTGCCGCCGTTATGGGCGCGAATGAAAAGCGCAGCGGATATTTTGAGGGCGGCGGCTACCTTGTGTCGTGGTGTATCGGGCATTTGATTAGCCTTGCAGACGCGGCGACCTACAATGAACAATTCCGTAAATGGAAGTACGACGATCTTCCCATTGTCCCGCAGGAGTGGCAGTTTATTGTTGCCAGCGGCAAGGAGCAGCAGTTTTCCATTCTCAAAGACCTTATGCACCGCAGCGACGTTACCGAGATTATCAATGCTTGCGACAGCGGGCGCGAGGGGGAACTCATTTTCCGCTTTGTCTATGAACAGGCGAATTGCAAAAAGCCCTTTTCCCGCCTTTGGATTAGCAGCATGGAAGCAAGTGCAATCCGCGAGGGCTTTTCAAATCTCAAAGACGGGCGCGGCTATGACAACCTCTATCAATCCGCGCTTTGCAGAGCAAAGGCCGATTGGCTCATTGGCATTAACGCGACCCGCCTTTTCTCTATCCTCTACCATAAAACATTGAATGTCGGCAGAGTGCAAACGCCCACCCTTGCTATGCTGGTAAACCGCGACTATGCAATCAGCAGCTTTAAGAAAGAGAAATATCATGTCGTCCGGCTGGACGTTGGCGGCGTTGCCGCCCTTTCCGAAAGGCAGGACGACGAAGCGGCGGCGCGGCAGATGAAAGCGGCTTGCGAGAAATCGCAGGCCGTTTGTACTTCCCTTAAAAAAGAGAAAAAGACCGCAGCCCCGCCGAAACTGTTTGACCTCACCGCCTTGCAGCGGGAAGCAAACCGTTTGTATGGGTTTACGGCGAAACAGACCCTTGACTATGCGCAAGCCCTTTATGAAAAACGGCTTTTGACCTATCCCCGCACCGACAGCAAATATATCACTTCCGATATGGAGGGCAGCACAAAGGAACTTATCACCGGCCTTTGCGCTGCTCTCCCCTTTATGCAGGGCGTGAAGCTGCAAGCCGACCTTGCGAGGATTTGCGACAACAGCAAAGTAACCGACCATCACGCCATTTTGCCGACAGCGGAGTTTGTGAAAACGGGCTTTTCTTCCCTTGCCGAAAGTGAGAAAAAGCTAATGACCCTTGTGTGCGCAAAACTGCTTTGCGCCGTTGCCGCGCCCTATGAGTATGAAGCGGTTACGGCGGTTTTCACTTGCGGCGGCTATACCTTTACCGCAAAGGGCAGGACGACGCTTTGCGAGGGTTGGCGCGAGATTGAAAGACTATCCCGCGCCGCGTCCGGGGAACAGGACGAGGACGCAGAGCCGGAAGCGGTTTTACCCCCGCTTGCCGAGGGGCAGACCTTTGACAATCCGGCAGCGGAGATCTCCGAACGTTACACGCAGCCCCCAAAGGCATTTACCGAAGATACGTTACTTTCGGCTATGGAGAGTGCGGGAAAGGAGGACACGCCGGAGGACGCGGAGCGCAAAGGGTTAGGCACCACCGCGACGCGGGCGGGTATCATTGAAAAACTCATTAGCGCGGGCTTTGCCGAGCGCAAGGGCAAAAAGCTAATCCCCACAAAGGACGGGTATAACCTTGTCGCTATTCTGCCCGACAGCCTTACGTCCCCGCAGCTTACGGCAGAATGGGAAACGCGCCTTACCGGGATTGCAAAGGGCAGCGACAGCCCCGCCGACTTCATGCGCGGGATTGAGGAAATGACAGCGGGGCTTGTCAAGACCTATTCCGCGATTTCCGAGGATAAAGCGAAGCTGTTTACCCCGCAGCGGGAAGCAATCGGCACTTGCCCCCGTTGCGGCGCGGCGGTTTACGAGGGCAAGAAAAACTTTTACTGCTCCGACAGGGCTTGCAGCTTTGTGATGTGGAAGAATGACCGCTTTTTTGAGCAGCGCAAAAAGGCTTTCACAAAGGCGATTGCCGCCGCCCTTTTGAAAGACGGAAAGGTAAAAATCAAAGGTATGTACTCGACCAAGACGGGAAAGACCTTTGACGGAGTTGTGCTGCTTGCCGACACAGGCGGCAAGTATGTAAACTTCCGCGTCGAGCAGAACCGAAAATGATAAGGCTTGATGAAAAGCAATACCGCGCCGTAAAGAAAATGACCCGCGCCGCTTGTGCAAACAACGATTGCGGGAATTGTCTGCTGCTGGACGACGGGGAAACTTGCGTTTGTGTGCAGAGTATCAGCTATTCGCTGCTATGCCGCTATTTCCGCGAAGCGGTATTACCCGCCGACAGGCAGCTTTGCGAACAGATCACCCGCAGCGGGGAAACCGATTTGAAGCGTTGCGCGGTATGCGGCAGCACGTTTGCGGCGGGCAGCAACCGGGCGAAATACTGCCCCGATTGCGCGGCAAAGATACGCCGCAGACAGAAAGCCCAAAGCGAGAGAAACAGGCGTTTACGGATAAAAACAACTACATAGCAAGCACAGCAAACGAGTACCCGTTTGCGAGAAATGCCCGCGCTTCCCATAGAGAGCGCGGGCATTTTGCTTGTTGGGATAGTCCCAAACCCTTATATGACCGAGAAAGGACGTGATGAAAGAATATGCCGTATTCCTCATACGACCATGACAAATTAGAAGCCGCCGAAACCATGCGGATAGAACGCCGGATATATTTTGAAGCAAAGGACAGGGAGATTGCCCCTTATGCTTCCTTGCCGATTGCGCAGCTACTTTCCATGCGCAGCGAAAGCGCGGCGGCAGAACAGGCGATTTTTGACGACCTTAAAGAACGCGCCGCCGCATGGGAAGAACAGGCGGGAAGAACGCTTTTGCTGGATAAAACACTTGAATATGTGAGAACGCCGCACGTCCAGCACACCGCTAACGAGTGGCAGACCACCGAGCATAACCGCCATATTCGCAGCAACCGGGTATATCAGATGAATTACCACATTTACGAAAACACCCGTTACGACAGGGAGAAGCAGCAAAGCGTCCCTTACTCCTATTCTCTCACATGGGGCGTTTATACCAACAGCCCGAACAGGAACGGGCAAGCGAAGATTGCCGGACAAGATAGAAAGGTTTTCACCGACAAGGCAGCTATGGAAAAGTATCTGAATGGGCGTATCAAAGCGTATGACCGCTTGTTTACGGAAATCTCCCCGCCTATCCCGCAGGAGTACGCCGACTATTTCAAAGTAAACGGTATGCTCATGCCGGACTACACCATAGAGGGCGAAGAACCCCCGCAGCAGCAACAGGCGGCAGCTATCCCCGAAAATACCGGGCAGGAAAAGGAGCGTGAACACATGAGCGAACAGTTTTCTATTATGATAGGCAACCGCAGCCGCTTTGACGCGGGCGACCCCGGCGGCTATTGGTTGGATATGCCCGCCACAAAGGAGCAGTTGCACGAAGCTATGCGGAACGTCGGCATTACCGCCGACAACCCGCAGGATTTTTCCATTCGCGGCTATTCCGACGACCCGGAGAAACATATTGCCTTGCCTTATGAAATGGTATGCGCCGCCGACGTGGACGAACTCAATTTTCTTGCGGCGCGGCTCGAACAGCTTGACCCCGCCGAGGTTGGCAAGCTGAACGCAGCTTTGCAGCAGAAAAACGGGCTTGCAAATATTGGACAGGTAATTGACTTCACCTACAACGTGGATTTTTACGTCCATATCCCCGAAGTACATAACTACCACGATTTGGGCGACTATTACTTAAATCAATCCGGCATGGTACAAATGCCCGAAGAATGGAAAGGCGGCATTGACCTTTCTACTTTTGGCAGGAACGCTGCCGCGCAGGAAAAAGGCGCGTTTACCGAGTACGGCTATATCGTGGAAAGCGGCGACGAGTGGGAACGGCAGTTTGAGGGGCGCGAAGTGCCGGAAGAATACCGCATTATGAGTTACCCGCAGCCGGAGCGCGGCGAACAGGACAAAGCCTATATGGACGCAGCCGAAACGCAGCAAGCAGACGCACAGGCCGCAGAGCCGCAGCAGCCCCGCCCCGTCGTCCCCATTATCCTTACTTCCGAAAAGCCCGCCGAAAAGGTAAAGGAGATCACCGCGCGTTTGGAACAGGGCGTACAGGCGATTTTTGACAGCGACCGCTACAAAGAGTTTCTAACCGCTATGTCAAAGTTCCATGATTATAGTTTGAATAACACTATCCTAATTGCTATGCAGGGCGGCAATTTGGTAATGGGCTTCCGTCAATGGGAAAAGGAGTTTGACCGCCATGTAAAGAAAGGCGAGAAAGGCATTAAAATCTTTGCCCCCGCGCCCTACAAGGTGAAAAAGCTGGTTGATAAAATCGACCCCGAAACGAGAAAGCCCATGCTTGACCGCGAGGGAAAAGTGGTAAAGGAAGAAAAGGAAATCACCGTCCCCGCCTTTAAGGTTATAACCGTCTTTGATATTTCGCAGACCGAGGGCAAGGAGTTTCCCGACCTTTCCGTTAAACCGCTGCTTGCCGATGTGGAGCAGTACGAGGATTTTTTCGCCGCCCTTGAAAAAGCGTCCCCCGTCCCGATTGCATTTGAGCAGATCACAAACGGCGCAAATGGGTATTTCAGTTTGACCGACAAGCGTATTGCAATCAAAGAGGGCGTGAGTGAATTACAGGCGGTAAAGACCGCCATTCACGAAATCGCCCATGCGAAGCTGCACGACGTAGACTTAAACGCCCCGCCGGAGCAGCAAAACCGCGTTGACCGCCATACCTGCGAGGTAGAAGCGGAAAGCGTCGCTTATACGGTTTGCCAGCATTTCGGCCTTGATACTTCCGATTACTCTTTCGGCTATGTGGCTGGTTGGAGCAGCGGCAAGGAAATGACCGAGTTAAAAGCGTCCCTTGAAACAATACAGACCACCGCAAAGGAACTCATTACCGAGATTGAGGGGCATTTTACCGAGTTGCAGCAGCAGCGGCAAGCCGAGCAGGAGCAGGGCGATACCTTTTCCATTTATCAGTTAAAGCGCGGGGACGAAACAAGGGACTTGCGCTTTGAGCCTTATGACCGTCTGCAAGCGGCTGGACTTACCATTGACCGGGTAAATTATGAACTCGTCTATACTGCACCGCTTACAAAGGATATGACGCTGGGCGACATTTGGGAAAGGTTTAATATCGACCACCCCGCCGACTTTAAGGGGCATAGCCTTTCCGTTTCCGACATTGTTGTGCTTCATCAGAACGACGAGGACACCGCCCACTATGTAGACAGTATCGGTTTTCAGCAAGTGCCGGAGTTTTTGCAGGAGCAGCAGACCCCCGTATTTGACAAGCTGCCGCCCGAACAGCAGCAAGCCTTGTCCGACACCGTACAAGACACTTTGCAAATGCTGGTTGACGCAGACAAGCGGATTTATGGCGACGTTACGGGCAAGACCCTTGAAGCAATCGCGGCGCAAGGATATTCCTACAAGGACGGGCAGCTTGAAAAGCAGCAGCCGGAAGCGACCCCCGACAGCCTTTTGACGGGTGAAACCGTTAGAACGCCGAGGGGCAATTTTCATATTACCGATATGAGCCGTGAACAGATCGAAGCGGCGGGCTTTGGTTTTCATCATGCGTCGGAGGACGGGAAGTATCTCATTATGGGAAATGGCACACAGGCTTATGCCATAGCCGCCGAGCAGCCGCAGCGGGATAATCCCTTAAAGCACGTCGAGGACACCATAGAGCAGAACGACAACAATTTTGACGGGCTTATCAATAATACGCCGCAAACGCCCACCGTCGCGGATTTTGAGCAGCGGGCAAAGGCGGGGGAAGCGATTTCCGTTACCGACCTTGCAAAAGCGGTAAAAGCCGAGAAACGGGAACAGCCGCAGAAAAAACCGTCCATTTTGAAGAAGCTGGACGAATACAAGAAACAGGCGGCGCAGCAGCCGAAAGATAAACAGAAAGAGCATAAAAAGGATTTGGAGGTTTGATAGCATGAATACCCGCTTTACCATTGAGGAAGAAAACATTGTTGCGATCTACGCCGAGGACAGCCGGGAAACAACGCTTGAAAATATCCTTGCCGCCATGCCCTACATGGACGAGGATATGCGCCAGCTTGCCGCCGCAGCGGTGAACAAGCTGCAAGCCATGACGGACAGCGAGTTTTCCGAAAGGGAGTTTATCTTGACCGACGAGGAATAGCCCATAGAGAACAGGGGCGCGGTTGCCGATTTCCGGCACCGCGCCCCTGTTCTTTTTTTGTCCTTGCGTGGACAATTAGAAAGCCGTTTTTGCGGGTTTGAATATACTTTATCGTCTATGTCGTTTTCATGCGCTGGAAGCCGCAGAAACACAGGCGTTTTCAGCCCTTAACATTCCACTTGCCACCCCATGTTTTGCGCCTTATCGCTCCTGCTCCCGCGCCCTGCTTTGGGACGGGTAAAGAATACTATCGACGTTCTTTTTGACAACGCCGTATTCCTGCATTTGCTTCTTGGCTTGCCGATAATCTTCATACAATTTGGTTTTCCTGTCGTTTAAGCTTCTATACTCCTTGCGCAGCGCGGCGAGATCGGGCAGCTTCTTTATCTGCATTTCCTTTAATGCCCTTGCCGCAGCTTCAAACAGGATAATTTCGCTTTCATGTCCCCGCAGATACTTTTCCTTGTCCGGCGATTTTCGGTATTCATCGTAAATCGGTTTTAACTGTCGGTATGTGGTGGTGTGCTTGATAAGCAGCGACAAATCAGACATACGCTGTTCCACTTCCTTAACCGCCTTTGCCGCCGCGTCATGGGCGGTCATAATATCCGCGATTTTGCTTTCAAGTTCGCTGTAATACTCAATCTTATTTTCGGTTAGGAAGTTCATGCTTTTAGCAGCCTGTTTCAGATTATGGATTTTCGCCCACCGTTCATAGCCCGCCGACTGTTGGGCTTTGATACTGTTTTCAAGATCAACGACAAGCCGGATTTTTTTATCTTCCCGCAGCGTTTTTGTTTTGGCAACATACACGCCCTTGATACGCTCCTTTATCGCTTCTTCCGTATAGGCCGCGCCGAGCGTCTTTGTGCGGGTAAACCGTTCCTGTCCGGCGGCGCGGAAAGAAATGTATTTGCCCTGTTTGATTTCATATCCCATTTCCTGCAAGCGGCGCAGCAGTTCGTCAAAATCTTTCACTCGGGGAATGAGGTTATCTATCGCCGTTTTCAGCTTGGCTTTATAGCTTGTACCTTGCTTTTCGGCGGTATATTCCGCATAGCTTTTCCCTCTGTCCTGTCCCGGCACGACGACGGATAGCCCATGCTCTTTACATATCCTGTCGCTGGTGCGCCGGATATGGTAATAGCTTTGTTTGTTGGAATGGTACTTTTTGTAGTCAACGAAGCTGACCGAGTTAAAAATCAAGTGATTATGCAGATGGTCTTTATCGACGTGAGTTGTCAAAACAAACTCATACTTGCCGCCTAATACCGCCCCGGCAAGTTCCATGCCGATTTTGTGCGCTTCTTCCGGTGTGGTTTCTCCCACCGCAAAGGATTGTATCAAGTGCCGCCCTAAATGTGTGCCGCGATCTCCGGCAGCTTCCCGCGTCCATGCAAACTCAATATCGGCGGTTTCCAGCCCGCAGCCGAAAGAGGACGCAAGCAGCTTCCCGTCTGTCTTTTCGGGATTTAAGATATAGTCTATCGCAGCCTTTAAGGTTGATTTAATAGGGTGCGTCTTTGTAACCGCCATATCTCGTCCACCGCCTTTTTAATGTCCTCTATATCCTGCCTGTAAACCGTCCCCGTCGCATTGGCGCGTTTTGCAATTTGGTTGATGTTCCGGCTCACCGCTTGCAGTTCCCGGATATATGCTTTTGTGTCGCTTCGGTCAACGACAAGAATATACCCGTCTATCGCCATTTTACGGAAGTATGCCCCATACTGCTTTATGGGAAGCTGCTTCATCTTCTCGTCGATCAGCCGCTTTTCTTCTTCCGTAACGTAAAACTTCATCTGTATATTTCTCTTTCGGTTTTCCATTTCCGCACCGCCTTTCGGTATAAGGGTTTGGGATTATCCCAACAAGCATTTTCCGCAAACGGGTACTCGTTTGCTGTGCTTGCTATCTACTCCATACCCCCACCGAAAGGCGGTATTTGTTGCGCGTTCCTTTGATTTTGGACGCAAAAAAAGATTGCAGCCGCCATGCGCTGCAATCTCCCGATTTCTCATATTGTGAGGTTAATCCTCTGCTTTTTCGACTTCCGTTATCTCCCTTGCTGTTGCGGTTACAATCCGTATGCCTTTATCGCTCATACCGTCCAGCAGCGCGTCAAGCTGCCGCCGCCCGGTGGATTTCTCCGCATTGCTGTTCGGGAAGAAAAATTGATCTACCGAAATATGATACCGGGTTACAAGGTCATAGAATACCTGTAAACTCGGCTGTTGTCCCTTGTTCTCGATATTCGCAAGGTAGCGCGGGGAAATATATAACTCGTCGCTTACCTTTTTGCGGCTCTCGCCGTATTCATTTCTCGCGGCTTTTATAGCTGCCCCGAAAGCCTTAAAGTCGTACAATGGTACGGGTCTTTTTGCCATTTTCATTCACCCTGTTACATTTTACAGTTCACCTTTCTTTTTGGATATGTCCACACAATTCATATCATTAGGTTAAATACTTCCTGTTGTGTATTGACAGTAGACTGATTTTCTGATAAAATAAAATTTATGTAAAAGGAGGCGGCGTTTATGTTGCATAGCATGCGTATTAGATAAGCATTGAAAAAAAGGATTTTCCCATTTTCAACATGGGCTTTTTTGTCATGCTTATTTTGCGGATGCTATACAAAAAACTAACGACGTATAGATATAGTATAGACATAGTGCAAGCTATGCCTTAGTTTTGTTGTACTGCTCTGTGCATTATAAATGCAGGTCAATGCTCATGTTGAGGATTGACCTGCATTTTTTTGTGTAAAAAGGACGAGTGAAATATAATGCTTAAAAAATATTGGATAAAATGTCCGATTTGTAACGGAAAGACGAGAGTTCAAGTATTTCATAATACTGTATTAAAAGATTTTCCTCTTTTCTGCCCTAAATGCAAATTGACGCATATCATTGATGTAGAAAAATTAGAGATTGTAATCAAAAATACAGAAAAACAAACTTTTATTATTTAGAAGAAAGGATATAAAAATGAAACGTTTACCTAAATATACGCCTGCGGAAGTACGGAATGATCCATACGGATTTACTTACAAAGAAATGTCGGAAGTTATTGGCGAGAATGAAGCAAAAGCCTTATATGAAGAATTATATAAGCAATTACCACGCAAAAAAAATCTATCAATGTTGGTAAAAAATATTTGCAAAAGCAGTGATACTGAAAAGTATGTTTACGAACTGAAAGACAACAAATACATTGAAACGGTTTTTATCAAGCGGCGAGATGGTGGAACTGTTTGCGTGAGCACACAAGTCGGTTGTCCTGTTGGTTGTATTTTTTGTGAGTCCGGGCGAAATGGCTTTGTTCGTAATCTAACATCGTCAGAAATCGTACAACAGATTATATTGTTGCGTCGAAAAGTAAACCGTATCGTTTTTATGGGTATGGGAGAGCCTTTATTCAATTATGACAACTTGATAAAAGCAATCCATATTCTCCGAGATAGATATGGGCTCAACTTTCCAACCGACGGCATTACCATATCAACAGTTGGTCCGGTCGATCAATTAAAAAAATTGCGCGAGGAACATCTTAAAATTCAGTTGACAATATCTTTACACGCAGCAACACAATCTGCAAGAAATCGTATTATTCCTCACATGCGCATATATGCTATTGAAGATGTTGTTAAGCAAGCCTTATCCTATTCTGAAAGGCATAATCGCAAAATTGTCTTTGCGTATTTGCTTTTACCGGGTATAAATGACCGGCCCTCAGATGTAAGACAACTTGCAAAATGGTTTCGGGGCAAAAAAGTTATGATTAACGTGTTACAATACAACCCAACAAGCAATTCAAGAATTAAAGCACCACAGAAACGGGAAATAGTTGCATTCAAACATCAATTAGAGCAAGCAGGACTTGAAGTTACTATGAGAGTTTCTCATGGCAGAGAGATTAACGCGGCTTGTGGACAGTTAGCTAACACATATAATAAATTCAAAAAAAAATGATTAAAAGTGCCAGACGCATAGACGCAGAGCCGATAACGCATTAGGTCAAAAAACCTATGTGTTATCGGCTTTTTTATTTAATATTGCGCAAAAGCCGCTGTTCCCTATTATAGAATGGATTGCGGGTAGTGTATTAAAGTCGCCCTTTTTTAAGGATACGGCGGTATCGGGGAGGTATCGCCGTGTCCATTTTTATTTACTGTAACCCGCCTAATGCTTTGCGGTCAAAAAAAGCTATGCTCCGCAAGCGGGATATTCCGGCTATGAATGTGAACTGTCAATACATTTAGCTACTGCTTACATTTCCTTTGCGCCCGTCCGCGTCTTGCGGACGGGCGCATTTTGCTTTTTTCAACTTTTTTCTGAAAAGCGCACTCAAGAGCCATCTCCCGAACGGGTACGGAGCGAAAGGGGCAGAGAGGACAAGCCCTTAACTCCCGTCCTCTACTCCACGCGGGAAGGAGGTGAACTCTATGGAGCTATCTTCTTCCGACAAGGAAAGAATACAACATCAGTACGACGCATTAGCAAAGAAAACTTTGGTCGGCGAAGCGAAAAGCCACCGCCGCACTCTTGCGAAACGCGCAGCACGCGAAGTTACTTTTTCGGATTTGAGCGAAAGCGAACTCGCGCAGCTTTTCACAACGGACGAATACGAAAGCGATTATTTCCGTTTTCAAGTGTCCGGCTTTGATGTACTCGTCAAAAATGAACTGCTTGCCGAAGCCCTTAACGCTTTGCCCGAAAGGAAACGCGACATTATCCTTTTGTCCTACTTCTTGGATATGAGCGACGCGGAAATTGGCGAACTGCTGAATGTTGTACGCACGACGGTTTTCCGGCACAGGAAATCCGCGCTTGCGAAAATCAAACAGTATTTGGAGGGAAAAGCAGATGATGAATACCGTTAGGAAGTCTGAAAATCTGTTGCCGTTCCCTGTCATTTCCGCAGCGGCAAACGGCGACACAACCGCCATGTGCGCGATCTTGAAGCACTACGAGGGTTACATAGCGAAACTTTGTACCCGCACGCTGAAAGACGACGCGGGCAATACCTATTCCTATGTGGACGAGGAAATGCGTAACAGGCTGCAAGTGCGCCTTATTACCCGCACCCTTGCTTTTCATGTAGGATAATCTTTTAGCCCATGCGGGGAGCGTGTCCCCTTTCCACGCTTTCCGTTATGGGCTATTTGTCGTTCCGCAAAAGCATATCCGCTGTTGATGTGCTTTTGCAGGCCGACAAAGCCTATTGTTCTTTGACAAAGAAAGCGGCCTTTGGTGCGCAGCATAACAGGCAAACGGGTACATTCCGTCTGTACCGAGCCAGTCGGCGGGTACGCCATGACAGCTTTTCCCCATAGGGGAAAAGCCGAGCGAGAACTACCGCGCCGTAAAACAGGTTTAGCAGCTTGTGGGCGACGACATACAAGGCGGCACAATGATACTCCCGCGTTGAACACCCTCAAAGTATTGCGCGGCGCACCCATAAGCATGGGCCGGGGTGAAACTCCCGTGAGGTTGCAGCTAACAACCGCCCGTTTTTGCCTTTTGACGAATATAGTTTATCCATACAGGAAAAGGAGGTTTTTCTAATGGATAAAAAACAGACAATTACAACCGAACGCAAAATAGGGAAAATCACCTATCTTGTTCAAGCGTTGCCGAGTGAAAAGGCAACCGATACAATCCATAAAAAGATTGAGAAACTCATTGTAAAGGATTTGCAGAAAAAGCCCGGAAATCCGGGATTTTTAGCGTCCGAGTAGTGCATTAGGCGGCGGGATATGGTATAATGATAGCAACACATTATACCTGTTTATTCGGCTGTCGGAAAGGAGGACTAATGTTACAGTCGAATAAAATCACCGCCCTTTACTGCCGTTTAAGTCAAGAGGATATGCAAGCCGGAGAAAGCGGAAGCATACAGCACCAAAAAATGATACTTCAACGCTATGCGGACGAACACCATTTTTTGAACACAAAGTTTTTTGTGGACGACGGATTTTCCGGCGTGAGTTTTGAGCGCGAGGGGCTGCAAGCGATGTTGCAGGAAGTGGAAGCCGGACGAGTGGCGACGGTCATTACCAAAGACCTTTCCCGTCTTGGCAGAAACTATCTGAAAACGGGCGAACTCATAGAGATTGTATTTCCCGAAAACGGAGTACGCTATATCGCGATCAACGACGGAGTTGACACAGCGCGGGAGGATAACGAGTTTACCCCCTTGCGGAACTGGTTTAACGAGTTTTACGCCCGCGACACAAGCAAGAAAATCCGCGCAGTTAAACAGGCACAGGCGCAAAAAGGCGAGCGCGTCAACGGGGAATATCCATACGGCTATATCCCAGACCCGAACAACCGCCACCACCTTATACCCGACCCGGAAACCGCGCCGATTGTCAAACAGGTTTTCGCTATGTTTGTTAGCGGCGTGCGTATGTGCGAAATCCAAAAATGGCTTGCGGAAAACAAAGTCTTGACGATTGGAGCGTTGCGCTATCAGCGTACAGGACAGGCGCGGTATCAGCGGGCAATGATCGCCCCCTATACTTGGCCGGACAAAACGCTCTATGACATATTAGCAAGGCAGGAATATTTAGGGCATACCATAACCGCGAAAACTCACAAGGTATCCTACAAGTCGAAAAAGACCCGGAAGAACGAAGAAGAACAACGCTATTTCTTCCCAAACACCCATGAGCCGCTTGTTGACGAGGAAACCTTTGAACTTGCGCAAAAGCGGATTGCTACCCGCCACCGCCCGACAAAAGCAGCGGAGATTGATATTTTTTCCGGCTTGCTGTTTTGCGCTGGTTGCAGACATAAGATGTATTACCAACAGGGCGTAAATATCGAGCCGCGCAAGTTTTCCTATTCTTGCGGCGCATGGCGCAACAGGGCAAGGACAGGCAGCGAGTGTACCTCTCATTATATCCGCAAAAACGTACTTCTTGATTTAGTGCTGGAAGATATGCGGCGGGTTTTGCGGTATGTTAAGGAACACGAACAGGACTTTATCTGTAAAGCTACCGAGTACGGCGACATGGAAGCGAGAAAGGCATTAGCGCAGCAGCAAAAGGAACTTTTCAAAGCACAGGCGCGTATGACCGAACTTGACACGCTTTTCCGCAAGCTGTATGAGGACAACGCATTAGGCAGACTGACAGATGAACGGTTTGTGTTTCTAACTTCCGGCTATGAGGACGAAAAGAAATCCCTTGCCGCAAGGATAGACGAGTTACAACAGCAGATCGCAACCGTTACCGAGCGAAAAAGGGATATATCAAGGTTTATTCAGATTGTCGGGAAATACAGCGACATACAGGAATTGACCTATGAAAACGTCCATGAGTTTATCGACCGTATTTTGATACATGAATTAGACCGGGAAACCAACACCCGGAAAATCGAAATCCATTATAGCTTTGTCGGACAGGTTGATACCGAGCAGGAGCCGACGCAAGTTGTCAACCATGACCGCCGCAACATGGTAGATGTAAAAAGTATCGCTATCTAACCCCAGCAAAGAAGCGACCGGACTGACCATGCAGCAATATCTCATCCGGCTGCGGATCGGAAAAGCCAAAAAACTTTTATGCGCCACTTCCCACAGCATAACGGATATCGCTTTGGAGACCGGTTTTTGTGACTGCCAGCATTTCTGCAAGGTCTTCAAACAACTGGAAGGGATCACGCCGACCCAATTCGGCCGCAGTGTCCCTTCCCGATAACATGTGATATCCTTTACTGCCCAAGGGCTTCCAGTTTTGCTTTCAGCTCAGCCCATTCTTCCCGTGTGGAGAAAAACCGGATGTCCAGCCGGCATACCACCTCTTCCTGTGGTTCCAGCCAGCGAAGCGTACCGTTTCGTTCTTCAGGCGAGGTTCCTCTGATATGATTGTTACACGGTTCCAGCGCCATAATATAATCCCTTTTTTTCGGATACATCCACTGGCCAAGATACGGGAGATTTGCCTGTTGATATCTTACTTCCACACCGCAGAAACTGTCCTCCCTCTCCTTCCACAGTAAAAAACCAGTGTTGCCTTCGCTGTCCGTTTGCAGCTCATGCAGATAAGTATAGTGCGATGCCTGGGCTTGCAAAGACGGCATGCCCTTCCTCTGTTCCATGTGCTGCTGCGAAAAATCATCCCAGCCCTGCGTATGCCGTGCCGGTATATAGATTCCGGTATCCGGACTCAAAAACGGATATCCGAAATTCATATGATACAGCAGCATAAAAGGGGTCCGGTCTGCGGACAAATTGCTGATTCTGTCCTCTAACTGTATGCGGCCGCTTCCCAGACTGGTCTTTACGGACCTTCTGACACTCATCTGTACTCCCTGGTGCCGGGTCTGATCAACCCTGCCGGCCACTTCCATCACATAGTCCTCCCCCTGCCAGTCCGCTTCACACCGTTCCAGTCTCGCGGGGAGGTTGGAAACCTGGCCGTGGAGGCCATAGGGCTGTCCTTCGAACACACAGGGATCCCCCACCTGAGTCAGGCCGCAAGTGGTCAGAAAGCCCCCGCCAAAGCTCTGCAGCCATTCTTCGCCCCGCTCATTGTAATACTGGGGGGCGGTAACGCCCGCGGCCGCCTGGAAAGTAAACCCACAGTCCCGGTACACCAGTCTTCCCAGATCCATACCTCTGTCGATTAAGACCGTGTAGCGCAGGCCGCATCCGTCATCCACGTCGACCGCTTCCACTCCCTTTGCCTTCCCCTCCAGCATCTGATAGCGTTTTATGCCGCCGATCTGACTGATATCCCCAAGATAATCCAACCATTTCCTGTACGCCATAATCAGTACTCCTCCTTATTCAAGGGGTTCTTCCGCAGATTTATTTTTCGAATTCGATCTCCCACAGGGAGGTACCTGTAGCAAACAGCCTGGCCCGCCGGCCTATCCGATCGTCATTGTCGTAATCTTCAGCCGGAAATACGCTGACATACCACCCGGTCATACTGCCGTCCGGCGCGGTTGCCTGTCTGGCTTCTTCCCCGTCCAGAACTTTTACCGGTTCAGACCATCCCAGCGGATTGGAAATATCGGGATTAAAGGATACATAATATCCTTCCATGTTCCAGGTCCCGTCATTTACCCGGTTCAGGAACATGACATAGGTGTTAAGCCAGGTATTCCAGTGGACAACCGGCCCCCAGAACGCGTTGGCCTGTTTGCTGTGCCAGTCCTCGAACACCGGAATGACCGGCTGGGCGTATCCGCCGATTCCCGGTTCCTGCCAGGCTCCGTCTCTCCATTTCCAGACCTTCCCTACCGGCTGATCCAGATCCTGAAGGCTCATCCGGGCAAATCCCAGCCCCTGATTCTCCTTTCCCCCGTAAAATGTGGTGATAAAAAAGTATACATACTCTTCTTCCTTATCCACACAGGTTCCAAAGTCTCCTTCGCCTCCAAAATACCAGGCATCCGAAGATTTGGTGGATACCAGGTCATCCGGCGCCGAAAGAACAAAGCCCAGATCCTTCCAGGTTTTTCCTTTGTCCTCCGATACCAGGGCGCCGACTTTGGGCTTCGTCGGGTACCGTTCAAAGAATTTGCTGCCCGGCGGAATACTCATCGTACGCAGCGTCTCTGTTTTTTCCTGCTGCACCTGGCTGCTATCGTAATAATCTCCAGGCTTTTGCAGGCCGTCCGGTTCCAGATGGTACCACCCATAGAGTTTCCCACCCGGAACCTTCCAGATCCCTTCCAGCCACTCGCCGCCGTTTTGCAGTACATCCAGGGTCACTGGCTCACTGGGCCCCAGTTCATCGAGGCTGGTTCCGGAAGTCCTCCAGGGCAGCTCCCAGGAATTAAAAATATACAAACGTCCTTCTTCTGAATCCCAGAATCCAGGACTGTGGCAGTCCGTTTGACTCTTATCATTTACTTCCGGCACTCTGGCTCCCGGGTAGACAATCTTCGGGGCAGGTATTACTTTTACTGATGGCATTTTCTACCTCCTATCTCTTCTTTTCTTCAGCCTTTTTTCCACCGCAGCTGTACCACAGTGCATCCGCCCGCTCCCTCGTTGACCAATTCATAATCACCAAAACAGGCCGGAACGATCACACTCTGCCATTTTTCAATCTGAGACTGGTACTGGGGATTCTCCTTGGATCTGATCACTACTTTATCCCCCACCGTCAGTGTCAGGATCTGCATATATTTTCCCCCGGTCGAGTTCTCCCCATGCTTCTCAAAATGGATTCTTTCAATATGAAACGGCATTTCCGGTACGGTATCATATTGATCCATGCTGTACTCTTTGTTCCAGTCCTGTACCCTGGGTTTTGCCAGCAGATGATCCTTCACCCATTTTTCCCTGCGGCACTTATCCATGCGGAATCCATGTTCGGTATGCATCTTCAGCGGCCGGCCCGTCATATCCTGTGTGGAATCCTCCCAGGACTTTCTGGCAAAATCATACAGGAAAAAAGAATATTCTGTTCCCGCATTGCTGGTACAGGTGTCCATCTCCAGGATCAGCTGGTTCCCGCCATGTCCATGGACCGTCCCCGGAGGGATCAGGTACAGATCCCCTTCGCTGCTGTCCCAGCGGGTGACATAATCCCGCCAGTTCTCAATTGGGGTCTGGTTCCCGGATTTCCGGCAGAGCCGCTCCCATTCCTCCATATCCGCATCCTCCCGGTAACCCAGCCAGGTATTCGCGTCCTGATAAGCTTCCGCCACATAATAAGTTTCATATCTCCCAAGGGGCTCTTTAAAATTACGGCGCACATAATCCGTGCTGGGATGCAGATGAATGGGCATGCTGGTGCGCTCGGACGGCTGAGGGGTATCAAAGTAACCGTCATTGAGCCAGACATCGAAAGGCAGGACACCGGGATAGGTCTCATGAATATAAGATCCGACGAACTCTTCCGGATACTGCATCAGATTCATCACCGGCATCTGAATCATTTCATCGTTCCCGATATCAACCAGAATGCTAAGCTCCGGGCCGGCCGTTTCATTCCACGCATTGCAGCCCAGGCCCGGTACATCCCACAGATCTTTGTACCGGTATGCTCCCCAGTTACCGGGCTGAAAGATCTTCACCTCTTTGACCGGATAGCGGACAAGCGTTTGGATGATCTCATCGTAACTCTCCCGGGGCATACATTTCGGATGCTTTGCATCCACACACTCCACGTAATAATCCATACGCTGCAGCGCGTAATCCTTTTGCCGCAGAAGGAGATAGTGATCTATGTAATAGTATTCCTTCCAGTTATAGTCCGGGTTACTGCTCTCGAAGCCAAAGGGTACCAGCTTGCCGTCCCACATTTTCCAGAGAAGAGGCTGCCTGGTGAAATCAAAATAGAAATACAAATCGTATAAATCATCCAGTTTCCTGCTGCCTGATCCGTATCCGAACACGAGGATCGCAGAGCAGTCCTCCGAACGCTGATCCCTGCGGATCATCAGTTTTTCCCGCAAGGCTGCACATTTCTCTTCGTCCAACAGATCCTCGATCACGCCGTCCTCGCACACGATGCCGAAACTGGGATCTTCTGTCAGATAAGGTTGTTTGTACTGCCCGATGCTTTCTTTCGATTGAAACAGGCCGGCTGCCGGAACCGGCTCCACCGCGATCTTCCTGCTCTTGCCCAAGCTGCTTAATTCCTGTAGAAGCACAGTCCAATCTACTCCGTACCATCCTTCCATCGCTACCAGAACCGTACTTTTTGAGGACTCATACTTTTCACGGATCTGGTCCAGAATAAAACCAGCGACCGCCCCGCTTCCACTGACAACAGACGCGGCTGTCTGTTCGGATACCCGGATTCGGTTTTCCGCATTGTGTGCGTATTCATATAATGGCATTTGTTTTACCTCCTCTGCTTTATCGATATATAGAGGATATAGGAAAACAGAATTTTTTTATTGAATCAGAGTGTATTTTTAGTGTATAAAAGTAACTCTTATGAATGAAGCGTCGGCATACGAAAAAAAAGACCGGCATATGAAAAAAAGACCGGCATCCGGCCATTGCCGGATACCGATCCATTTTTCTATGTTCTTTTAATACCATCCCCTGCAGTTTCTGTATCTGCAGCGTCTCCTATGCATTTCATTCACCAGCATAATAGCGATCATGTCTTCCAGCCAGTTATTTCTGGGGGGTCTCCGGTAGTTCATGGAAGTGACATCCTCTGTCTCTTCCGTCTGCACCTCAACCGCCTGCACTCCGCCCTCCAGATGTTTTACTCTGTTGTAAATGGTTCCGCAGATCTTCCGGAACATCAGCTGATCGGGATATTCGTCAAACATTACGCTGCCATCGTATTCCAGCTTATCGCATTCGTCCTCCACGACCGTCTGGACCTCTTTCGCCACATTCGGATACAGGTTCTTAAGTCTCTCCATATCCCAATCCTGCTCCAGACCCGCATAATTATATACCGGCTCCGGATAGTTCATATAAAAAGGGGTAAACTCCATGTTCATGAGAGAGCTCCTTCACACTAACATATACCTTACTATATGCAGCATTCCTCAAAAAGGTTCCCTCTTAAGACCACTGAAAATCTGCAGGGACATCAGGCTGCAGCTTCCGCAAGGAAGCCGGCCTCCCAACTACCGGCAGCCCTGACAGCTTCCCTCGATCACATGGCTCATATTGTACATCCCTGCCGGTTTGCCGGCCAGGAACTTCGCCGCCTGAACCGCGCCTTTTCCAAAGATAGCCTTGGAATAGGCGGTGTGTTCAAAGGTAATCACCTCATCCGTGCCGGCGAATATCACTTCATGCTCTCCAACAATCGAACCGCCCCTCACAGCCTGAATGCCTATTTCATGGGAATCTCTCTTTTCCCGTTTCTGGCTGCGGTCATATACATAGGTATATTCATCCGGAAGCGCGTCCCTTAAGGAATCGGCCAGGGCCAGCGCTGTCCCGCTGGGAGCGTCCACCTTCTGATTGTGATGTTTTTCTACGATCTCCATATCAAATCCCGCCGGCGCCAGCACTTTGGCCGCCTCCTGGATCAGCTTCAGCAGGATGTTGATTCCCATTGACATATTTGCGGATTTCAATACGGCAACTTTTTCACTGGCCGCATTTACCTTCTCCAACTGCCCGCCGCTCAATCCGGTGGTGCACAATACCACGGGAATCTGTCTTTCCACACTGTAATCAAGCAGCGCATCCACTGCTTTTGCCGATGCGAAATCGATGATCACATCCGCCTCCACATCACAGTCCTGTATGTTCTCAAATACCGGATACTCATTCGCAACTCCTGTAAAAGGGTCCACACCGGCCACGATCCGTGCCTCAGTGTCTCCTTTGAACAGTCCGGTGATCACCTGCCCCATTTTTCCATTACAGCCATGCATAATCACCTTTATCATGGTACGCTCCTCCTTACGCAAGCGGGATTCCGAATTCCTCCATCGCTTTTCTTAAATTCATCTGATGTGCATCTTCCATAACCGTCAGCGGCAGTCTTAAGCCTCCCACGTCAACCCCCATCATATTGACAGCCGCTTTAACAGGGATCGGATTCACTTCACAGAACAGCTGGTCAATTAACGGAATCGCTTTCAGCTGCATTTCCATGCTTCCCTTTGCATCGCCTGCCATATATTTCGCCACCATATCATGGGTAAAGCGGGGCGCTACATTGGACAGAACCGAGATCACACCCTTTCCTCCCAGAGATAACAGCGGCACTACCTGATCGTCATTGCCGGAGTACAGATCCACGGTAACTCCCTGCTCCCGGGCAAGACTCATGATCTTCGCCACCTGTGAAATATTGCCGCTGGCTTCCTTCACTCCCACAATATTATCCACATCCCGGATCAAATCCACTAAAGTGGACGGCTGGATGTTGACTCCGGTACGTCCCTGGATATTATATAGGATAACCGGAATCTTTACGGAATCCGCGACCGCTTTGAAATGCGCGTACAATCCCTTCTGTGTAGCCTTATTATAGTAAGGCGATACGACCAGCAGACCGTCCGCCCCTCGCTTTTCCGCTTCCTGTGACAGATAGACAGCCGTGTCGGTCCAGTTGGAACCGCTTCCCGCGATCACCGGCACCCGGCCGGCGACTCTCTCTACAGTATACCGGATACATTCCAGATGTTCCTCATGGGTCATAGCGGAAGCCTCACCGGTGGTACCGCAGATAATGATACTGTCGGTCCCGTTTTCGATCTGGAAATCAATCAGTTCCCCAAGTTTGTCGTAATTCACCTTTAAATCTTCTGTAAACGGTGTGATGATTGCCACACCTGCTCCTTCAAATAATGCCATGTAAATCCTCTCCTTTCTTATTTGGCGAATGAATTAAAATAGGGTTTCCCCTGCGGTATCTTCCTTTCCGCCGCAGTGCGATCCTGCGGAGCGTTTTTGATTTCATAGGCACACTTTCCCATGAAATCAAATAAGGCAGACTGATGAGTCTGCCTGTAAAGAAATCTACGCCGTAGAATAATCAACGACCTTGTTCTTTGGATAGCGCCCCATCTTTTACGATGACAGTCATATAACTCTTAATTATATGCCCAGGCAACAAATCATCAGGAAATCTGCCCCTTCGGCGTTCGTCCCTTTCCATACCTTCTTACGTGCCTGACCACAATCCGGTAATGTACTCATGAAAAACGCAACCTCTATCTAACCCGGTATTTAATTTAACGCTACTATAGCACAAGTTCCGCTCAGATGTCAATCACGGATTTGGAGTTTTAACGGTTTCTATACGATAAACCGCATCGGCGATACCGATCATTTTCTCGCAGGCATGGATACCTGTCATAATCAATTCCGTCTCCTCATCCATGGCATCGATCAGTACTTTCACATCATCCAGGCCTATAATCTCATGATCCAGCAAGCCCAGAATCTCATCCAGAATCAGAACATTACATTCCCCGGTAACCAAAACCTTTTTGGCAAAATTCATACCGTTCTTGATGTTCATGATCTCTTCATTTTTACTTTCCTCATCGAGCTCATCAAAACACACTTCATTCTTCTCAAACCGGAACAGCTTAATCTCCGGTTCAAGACGCCTGATAAAGTCGATCTCTTCTTCATTCTTCCTTTTCAGGAACTGGATTATAATCACGGATTTGCCTTGACTTGCTGCACGAATTCCTTGTCCCAGAGCTGCCGTGGTCTTTCCCTTGCCGCCACCGCAGTAAACCTGTACGAGTCCTCTATTCATAATGCACCTCTTCATTCCGTGGAAGTAAAACCTACTGTAAACATTTTCCCTTATGTTACTATATATTCACAGAATTTGCAAATCTTTTCTATTCGGCACACTCCGGTTTGCTATTCGATATATTCCAGTTTGCTGACGGAAACTTCATAGGCGATGCGTTTCTCCGCATCATTTTCATCTATTTTCTTCATATATTCCCGGCTCTGAATCCTGCCCCAGATCTCCACATGTCCTCCCACCTCAAACCCGGAGGCATACCTGGCATTTCTGCCCCAGCAGATACACGGAATATAGTCCGATTTACCATACGGCCTGTTGACTGCCAAAAGCAAATCCGCGATCTCCCTTCCCAGCGGCGTCTTGCGGTAAACCGGCGGTTTACAGATATAACCGTCCAGGAAAATCTGGTTCGTCTTGGCATTTTCAACTTCCTCAGAAATAAATTCCAGCTCTCTTACAAAAACGGATAAAACCAGTCTGTTCTTTTTCTCCTCGTGTCTGTTGTAGGATCGAAACTGTCCGGCCACCTGTATGGATTCTCCCCGATAATCCCTGGTCACATCAATGAGCCTTTCAGATACCATCAGCGGAATACAATCATAGGAATCACTGAGTCTTCTCACGTTCACATCCACCATGTAGAAGCCCTCCCCGAACACCTCATGGCTGAATGAAAAATCCGAAATAATCTCCCCTATAATAGTCACCTGATTGTTTTCGATTACCCTATCGATTACCTTATCTGTCATGAAATTTTACTCCCTTCCTCTTGGGACAGCATCACACTGTCCGACGATGTACCTTGTTTTTCTTATAGTTAATAGAATATATATGCCGTAAAATTTACCTTTAGAACTCAAATTACGAAATTTTTTACAATTATTTCCAATTTATTAAAGCTTATTCATCTTTTAAAAAATTATTACATTTCTCTTTCTATTTTTCCCTGGTAATTTTTACCATTTCCCTTCCGTGTCTCATTTCTAATCTCTCCTCTAAATCTTATATCCCTGCTCCAATCCATCAATTCCATCAATCTGTCTCCCCCGTTAAACGCCCCAAACTTAACCTTCTATATCCTCAATCTAATCTTCCAGTCCAACTTCCTATATAAATGTACCCGTTTCCCCCTTCCTCAAATTTTTACTTAGCAGCTGCACAGCATCCAACCCTAAGCCCGCAGGCAGCGTTCTTGCGCAGACCGTCAGATCCGCCCCCAAACCTCTCCCCGCAGTGCTTCCGGGTTTTCCGCCCCCGCGCAAAGCCTCCCTAAAATTTTCGACTTTATTACCGCAATGCCTTGTAATCTCGCCAAAATGTGGTAAACTAAGTAAGTTGCAATGCTTAATTTTGTTAATTAGTAAGAAAGAAGGACATTTTATGAAAACCAAACGTGAGGATATTCGGAATATCGCAATCATCGCCCACGTAGATCATGGTAAAACCACACTGGTAGACGAGCTGCTTAAGCAGAGCGGTATTTTTCGTGAGAACCAGGAGGTCGCAGAACGGGTCATGGACTCCAATGACATCGAGCGGGAACGCGGAATAACCATTTTGTCTAAGAATACCGCTGTTCATTATAAAGATACTAAAATCAACATCATCGACACGCCCGGACATGCGGACTTTGGCGGTGAAGTGGAACGTGTTTTAAAAATGGTGAACGGGGTTGTGCTGGTCGTGGATGCATTTGAGGGACCTATGCCTCAGACCAAATTCGTATTGATGAAAGCGATGGAGCTGAATCTGCCGGTGATCGTCTGTATCAATAAGATCGACCGCCCGGAAGCACGTCCGGATACTGTCATTGATGAGGTACTGGAACTGTTTATGGATCTGGACGCCTCGGACGAACAGCTGGACTGTCCGTTTGTCTATGCCTCTGCTAAGGCCGGCTATGCGATCCTGGACCTGACTGAGGACCCCCAGAATATGATTCCTCTCTTCGAGACGATTCTGGATTATATCCCGGCGCCTGAGGGAGATCCCGATGCGGATACTCAGGTTCTGATCAGTACCATCGATTATAATGAATATGTGGGCCGGATCGGCGTGGGTAAAGTAGATAACGGTTCCCTTAAGGTAAATCAGGAAGCGGTTCTGGTGAACGCCCATGAACCGGAAAAGAGAAATAAGGTTAAGATCAGCAAGCTTTATGAGTTTGACGGTTTAAACCGGATCGAAGTATCAGAAGCGGGCATCGGTTCGATCGTGGCGATCTCAGGTATCGCGGATATCCATATCGGGGACACGATCTGTTCTCCGGATAATCCGGTAGCCATTCCATTCCAGAAGATCAGCGAACCGACGATTTCCATGCAGTTTATCGTTAATGACAGTCCTCTGGCGGGACTGGAGGGTAAATATGTCACATCCAGGCATCTGAGGGACCGTCTGTTCCGGGAGTTGAATACGGACGTCAGCCTTCGCGTGGAAGAGACGGAAACCACGGAAGCCTTTAAAGTTTCCGGCCGGGGAGAGTTGCATCTGTCCGTATTGATTGAGAATATGAGACGGGAAGGTTATGAATTCGCAGTCAGTAAGGCGGAAGTAATCTACCATGAGGATGAAAAAGGGAAAAAGCTGGAGCCCATGGAGCTGGTTTATATCGACGTTCCGGATGAATTTTCAGGCAGCGTAATTGAGAAGCTGGGACAGCGAAAAGGTGAGCTGCGGAATATGGGAGCGTCTAACGGGGGGTATACCCGTCTGGAGTTTTCGATTCCTTCCAGAGGCCTGATCGGTTACCGCGGGGAATTCATGACGGATACCAAGGGCAATGGTATCATGAATACGATCTATGACGGCTATGGGCCTTATAAAGGAGATATCCAGTATCGTAAGCAGGGATCTTTGATTGCCTTTGAGACCGGCGAGTCGATCACTTACGGATTGTTCAACGCCCAGGAGCGCGGTACTTTATTTATCGGCCCAGGCGAAAAAGTATATTCCGGTATGGTAGTCGGACAGAATGGAAAATCCGATGACATCGAAGTAAATGTCTGCCGCAGGAAGCAGCTGACCAATACCCGCGCGTCCGGTTCGGACGAAGCGCTGAAGCTGTCGCCTCCTAAGATTATGAGTCTGGAACAGTGTCTGGAGTTTATTGACACCGATGAGCTGCTGGAGATTACTCCGAATCATCTGCGAATCCGTAAGAAAATTCTGGACCCCAAACTTCGGAAACGGGCCAGTCAGAAATAATAAAATCCCTTCCAAAGGTACGTTACGGTACCTTAGGAAGGGATTTTTTTCATGGTATGTTGTATGATCCGGTCATAGAGGGATCTTCGATCGGTTTCTAATATCGGTGTGTTCATGAAAATGTTCCTTTTCTGCGATCAGCCGCCGCTGCTATTTTTTATAAACCGTTTGAAGATCATGGGATACAGGACGATCACCCACATCACCAACAGGAAGTAACGTATACAATGTGCCGGAAGGGTGGTGCCAATCACCAGCTTAAGCCCGTTCTGCAGCATTATGGCTACGGCCAGCCCGATCAGCGCCTTAAGAATCTGCGCCGGAAGGGAAGCCCTGGTATCAAAATTGATAAAGCGCCTCTCGATGTACCATCCCACGGAAAAGCCCAGTCCTGCCCCGGCCGCCTTGCAGCAGTCTTGTGCATAGCGGAATTCCAATATCCCGCTGCCATACAGGAAAAGGGCATAGAGGATGATCACAACCGAGAATATAAACATAGCCGCCGATATTTTCAGATCGTTGCGGCGATTCAGCAGATAGCTGCCCAGCTCTTTATTTACCAGCCACGCAATCGCCAGCGACAGAACCATGGCCGTGAATACGTCCTTGGGCGTATGGACCCCCAGATACATGCGGGACAAGCCAATCATAAGAAACATGATTACGCACACGATTCTGATCCACTTCTTCTTTGAGGCAAGCGCAATGGTACCGAACAAAGATGTGCTGCCCTGGGTATGCCCGCTCGGGTAGGAATAGCCGGTCGCCGTTCCCACCGCGGATTCCACCGGTTTGAAATTCGGATCGATCACCCAGGGTCTGGGAACCCGGAATGTAATCTTCATAGCCTGCACCATCAGGCCTGCGGCGAAGTAGGAAAACGCCACTTTGTAGGCCAGAATCTTATCCACGCACCAGTAGAGCAGGCAGATCGCGGCGATCACAAACAGTTCCTCACCGAAAAAGGTGAAAAACTGGAACAACGCATTTAACACGGGATTCCTGATCCCTTCCAGAAAATATAAAAATGACATCTGTCTCTCCTACCTCCTCACTATAGAAGAAATCCTCTTCGATTCCTTCCTCCGCCAGTTACTTCATCCACCGTTTCAATTCAGCAGCAATCACTTCTCCCAGCAGCTGATAGCCCTCTGCATTAGGATGCAGGCCGTCCTCCAGGTAGCTGTCCGCATTGTCGGCCGTAATTCCGCTTCCATTATACAGATCGATCACCGGAATCCCGTAGCCGCCGCAGACCGCTTTCATCGCCTCCCCATAATCGGCCAGCATAAGACCTGCCTCGTTAGGTCCGGGACCATAGGCACTGGTTCTTTGAATCGGCGTGGCAAATACCAGAAGGGCGTCCGGATAATCCTGTCTAAGACCTGTGCACAGCACATTCAAAGCTCCGCAGAACTCCCCCGGATTCACCGAATCGGCCGCCCCAAGAGGAATATTCTGATAGAAATCATTGGTTCCGCCGAACACGAAGATCAGATCACTGTCCGCCGGAATACTCTGGTACCGGGCGTAAAACGGGTCCTTATCCGTGTCCGCGATGGTCGACTGGGCGATCCCAAGATTATACATCTCCTCAAAGGAAAGCTTCCCCTGCACCGCATCGATCCATATCCCGCCCCAATCGGTGATACTGTCCCCCAGGCAGGCCATCTTTACCCAGGACTTTGGAGCAGGCTTGACCGTAGGCTCAGGCGTCATCCCGGAAGGCTCAGGCGTCATCCCGGATGGCTTCGCTGTTTCTTTTGCCTCTTCGGAAGGCTTCGATGTATCCGCAGGTTCCGCCGACGGGGATATGCTGGGAATGGGCACCTCCGTTTCCGGCGGGGCCGGCGTGTTGGACGGTTGTACCCCCTCCCTGCCGCTCCCCTCCTGCTTAGAGCAGCCAACGGCCAGAAGGGCTCCCGCCAGAAGAATACTGACTGCTCCTATTCTGAAGTAATCCCATATTTTTCTTCGCATAATGTTCATTCCTCATTCGTATTTATATTCATTCTTGGATTATTTTAACACAAGGATAACCTGATGAAAAGCATAATATAGGAGCACCTTTCCACAAATATAGGCGCACCTTTCTATTATATAAAAAGAATGGACGCGGATTTTGCCGACATAGGTGAAGAGCACCCCGATAGTAAAATCGGGAAGCTTTGTATGGATAATCCGCTGTTCAGGCACAGGGGATAAAGATAACCATAGAATAAGCCTGAAATTACTCTGTGGAATCGGTTTTTTGTATTCCGGCAGAAGCAGTAATATCAGGCTTTCTTTATGATATTTATGATTTTCTCCTCAGGCTTAGCTCAACTCGGCAATCCTGGTGACACCCACGTAGATTTCCTGTATCTTAAACCAGGTTGCATAATCCGTGATACCGGTTTGGGGCAGCCCAAAGATGGACTGGAAAGTGCGTACCGCATTAGCGGTGGATTCCCCGTAGATTCCGTCTACCGCTACGGTGGGAATAGCGCTGTAGGTGGCGGCTATGGTATTCAGCTGTTCCTGGAGCTGGGTCACCTTCGGACCCGACGCTCCGATATCCAGGTTATAACCCGGCCAGGAGGAAGGAACTCCAGCGATCTCCTCCGCCACATTGATGTACATGTTGTCCCCGTAATAATAACGCAGTATCTCGATAGGCGTATACCCCTGATCGCCCAGGTACTTAGATCCCCACTGTGTCATCCAGTTTGGACAAGTGACCTGTCTTCCGTCACAGTACTGGGTCAGGATCGGCTGCTTTACATTGGGCCGGGACAGATAGGAGTTAAAGATCTCATCCACAATTACCGAAATACTGTCAAATGTATTGCGGCCAAAGATCCATTTGTGATCAAAGGCGGTAGACGACGTTATGGTGAAATCAAACCCTTTGTTCCGGTACCACTCGGTATAGACGCGGTTCAGGGTGAATGACATGATCGCCAGTACATTCGCGCGTATGGTGGCATCCGGCCAGGTGGCATAGATCTCACTGGATGCCACATTTTTAATGTAATCCTTATAACGGACCCAGTAGTCTGTAGCGGTAGTATCCCTGGGCGAACCGTCATGGACAATTACGAACTCCGGAACGACCACGCGGCTTAATACGATTTCACCGCTCTCGTTGACAGGTTTGATCTCAGCCTCCGCTATTTTCGGAGGATAATTCGCAAACAGGGTGTGCGGGCCGATCACGATCCGGTCCAATGCTTCCTGCCCCTCCATGGGGCGCAGTTCTATCCCCTGCAGGGAGGTGGTATCCGGCAATACTTCCGAACCGGCGACAGTGGCGGATTCATAACCGGGAGCCTCGACCTGAATCGTGTATTCGGCGTAAGGCTGATTGTCGCTGGGTTCCATACTGTATTCCAGGGGCGGGGCCGGCAGATCAAGCGTTTCTGTCTGACCGGAGCTGTTGGTGGTCAGATGTTCCACCGGGCTCTCGGGATCTCCGGTATAAGAAATACTGATAGTAGCACCAGTGATGGGAACCCGTCCGATGGTAGATGTCACCTGTACCTGCAGACGTCCGCGGTCAGGGGACTCGGTCTGCATACTTCTCAATGTCTGGTTTGACATAGGTACCTCGATAGATTTGGTGTTACTATCAGTATATGTAGTTGGGAATTCAGTTGTGCCTGTTTTTTTACAGGTATATGGCCTGCTTGTGTTACTCCCGTTCCCCTGTATTTCATATTACACTATTGGGAACTATTCCTGTACAGCAGCTGTTGCACGGTTCGTAACTATTCCTGTACAGCGACTATCGCGTTATTGGTAACAGTCATCGTTGGAATGTCCTGGTTATGGAGCTTATAGGAATATACAAAGCCAATGGCCATGACGGCGATGATACCTGCACAGATGATCAGTAGATTCATTTTATTTATCTTTCGGTCCAGATGTTCAAAATCATTTGCTCTGTTTCTCATACGATACCTCTTTTCTAAAGACCCGGATGGTCAACTATCATGTTCGCTTATTATTGTAACATTTCAGTGTGAAGATAGTTTTAACGAAAACAGTGTATTTTCTTAACTTTTTCTTATATTTTATAAACATTATGTGAATTGAGGCCGTATCATACTATGAAAAAGAGTTCCGCTGGAATAAGGAAGCGCCGTCCCCAAACCGATCATCCGGTTTGGAAACGACGCTTCTGTTTATTTCCAATCGTAGCGGGTCAGATGCCCCTCCATCTGCATATGGTCAAAATGGTTCTGGCGAAGAGCCTCATAGAGCACAATCGATACAGAATTGGCCAAATTCAAAGAACGGATCGTGGGAAGCATGGGAATGCGGATGGCGGTCTCCTGATTTTCCAGAAGAATCTCCTCGGGTATCCCTCCGCTCTCTTTTCCGAACATGAGATAGCAGTCCGGCTCATACCGGACTTCCGTGTAGACAGAGGGCGCCTTGGTGGTGGCCATATATACTTTGGCTCCGGGGTTCCTGTCACAGAAGTCCTGATAATTTATGTAACGGGTAACATCCAGGTGTTCCCAGTAATCCATGCCGGCCCGTTTGATGGATTTCTCGTTCAGGCGGAACCCCAGGGGTTCGATCAGATGCAGTCTCGTCCCGGTAGCCACGCAGGTGCGGCCGATATTGCCGGTATTGGACGGGATCTCCGGCTCGAATAAAACAATATTTAACTTTGCCATAATTCTTTTTCTTCCTTTAATCCCTTCTTGCCGGTTTAACGCCCCTGTGCAGCGCGGAGTCGCTGGATAAAGGAGCGCAGGCGACCGATGGCTATTTTCAGATTCTCCAGGGAATAGGCGTAGGAGATACGCAGGTATCCCTCCCCGCAGTCTCCAAAAGCTGTTCCGGGCACCACCGCCACTTTTTCTTCCTGAAGGAATCGGGTGGCGAATTCATCGGAGGTCATGCCGAATTCTTTGATACATGGAAATATGTAGAAGGCTCCGAAGGGTTCAAAGCATTTCAGGTTCATTTCACGGAATTCATGGATCAGGAAACGCCGGCGCTGGTCGTAGGCTTCGCGCATTTTCGCCACTTCCCCGTCCCCGTTCTTTAACGCTTCCACCGCTGCATACTGGCTGGTGGTTGGAGCACACATGATGGCAAACTGATGCAGTTTGATCATCTGCTCGATGATATTCGCCGGTCCGCAGGCGTATCCCAGTCTCCATCCCGTCATCGCATAGGATTTTGAAAATCCGTTGATCAGGATGGTGCGTTCTTTCATGCCGGGGAACTCCGCGATGGAAACATGATCCCCATGGTAACTTAACTCCGCATAGATCTCATCAGTCATGACAATCAGGTCATGCGCAATGATAAGATCCACGATGCCGGCCAGATCCTCTTTTGTCATGACAGCACCGGTGGGATTATTGGGGAAAGGCAGGATCAGTACCTTGCTCTTCGGGCTTAGGTGAGCTTCCAGATCAGCTCTGGTCAGCTTGAACTGATTCTCTTCCTTCAGCTCTACCGGTACAGGAACGCCGTCTGCCATGACGGTACAAGGCAGATAGGACACGAAGCTGGGCTGCGGGATCAGCACCTCATCGCCTGGATTAATCACACAGCGCAGGCCGATGTCGATCGCCTCACTTCCGCCGACCGTTACGATGGTTTCTTTATTCGGATCATAGGTGAGGTTCATCCGCCTTTTCAGATAGAGGCAGATCTCTTCTTTCAGCTCCTTTAACCCCGCGTTGGAGGTGTAAAAAGTCCGGCCCTGCTCCAGGGAGTAGATCCCCTCATCCCGGATAAACCACGGTGTATCGAAATCCGGTTCCCCCACACCCAGGGATATGGCGTCTTCCATCTCCGTAACAATATCAAAAAATTTGCGGATGCCGGACGGAGCAATGTTTACGATTTTTTCAGATAATGGATTTTTCACGGTGAGACTAACATCCTTTCATCTTTTGACATTTTTCCTATAATGGTTCCATGGTCTTTGTATTTTTTCAATATAAAATGGGTCGCGGTGCTGAGTACGGAGTCCAGCGTCGATAATTTGTCGGACACGAACTGGGATACATCCCGGATGGATTTCCCTTCCAGGATCACCAGCAGATCGTAGCCGCCCGAGATCAGATATACGGTATTTACTTCCGGGTAATTGAAGATCCGCTCGGCGATCTTATCGAATCCCTGGCCCCTCTGAGGGGTAACCTTTACTTCAATCAGAGCGGTCACTTTATCTGTGTCCGTTTTGTCCCAGTCGATCATCGTGTGGTATCCGCAGATAATCTTCTCCCGCTCCATGGCCGCCAGCTCATTTACTACGGCCGCCTCGTCAACTCCCAGGATGATGGCCAGTTCTTTCAGATCAAACCGGCTGTTCTTTTCAATAAAAGCTAAAATCTTCTCTCTCATGATTTCCTCCATTCAGTGCGTTTTTTTGCACATACAGGTATACCTTGACAGGTACTCTTAATACATGCCCTACGGGCGGGTTTGCAGCAAAGCTGCAAAACAAGGTATGGGTGAACATCTTTTGGTTCAACCGTTCCTCCATTCAGTGCGTTTTTTTGCACATGCCTATGTTTCATAGATTCGATACAGTTCATCCGTCTTGGGACGCTCCAGATATGTGATTTCGCCTTGATTCCGGACTATCCGGGCCTTGCCTTCCGTCACCTTTCCGATCACGGCGGCCGGGATACCCTCCTGCTTTAAGGCCCTGACCAGGCCATAACCGTCCGGGCCCGACATAAGCATACAGCCGCTGGAGATCAGATAGTACGGATTCAGGTCAAAATATTCGCAGATCTCTATGGTCTCCTGACGGACAGGGATATCCATCAGATCAATGTCCAGTCCGACACCAGATGCTTCCGCCAGCTCCCAGAGGGCCCCGTAGATTCCTCCCTCCGTCACATCGTGCATGGCACTGACACCGGACTTAAGCGCGACAGCCGCATCCCTCACCACGGAAATATATTGATCAAACTCCCTGGCTGTCCGGACCAGCTGTTCCGGATAGCGGGTCAGCAGCTGGGCTTCTTTTTCCTTCGCTATGATCGCCGTCCCCTCGATACCGATCCATTTCGTTACCACCACGTCATCACCCGGCTTCGCCCCGCCGGTGGTGATCAGGCGGTCTTTTTTTACTTTCCCCACACCGGTTACGGTGATCAGCGGCTGCTGTACCGCTCTGGTCACTTCCGTGTGTCCGCCCATCACCTGAATATGGAGTTCTTCACAGACTTCTTCTACCTGAGCCATCATCTCCCGGAGTGCCTCCTCTTCCATATCCTCCGGAAGAAGAGCCGTAAGCAGCATTCCCACGGGTTCGGCTCCTGCGGAGGCCAGGTCGTTGGCCGTGACATGCACACACAGACGCCCTACATCCTGAACCGTCCCGGTAATCGGATCTGTGGACAGCACAAATACCTCATCGGGTTCCAGCTGCATCACGGCGCAGTCCTCCCCCACGCCGGCTCCAACCAGTACCTCTGGCCTCTTTGTCTTTATTTGTTTAAACACGGAACGCTTTAAAACAGATTCCGGCACTTTTCCTATCTTCATAGTTTCCTCCATTTGTGCATCTTTTCAGCACATTTAGGTATACCTTGACAGGTACTCTTAATACATGCCCTACGGGCGGGTTTGCAGCAAAGCTGCAAAACAAGGTATGGGGGAACTGCTTTCGGTTCCACCGTTCCCTGCTATATTACGGACAGTATAGGAATGGAAGTCTGAGTACGGGATACGTACAATCAGACTTCCTCTGCCTGTCATTCTCAATTTTAGATCCGCTCTGTTATTCTCCGCCTCCGATACCACCGAGTACCGAGTTCAGATAAGCCTCGTCACTGACCGTGACTGCATCCTGCAGCTGCTGCGCCAGATTACCATCCTCTGTAGCCAGGCCGATGGTGATGTATTTGGGTGACGGCTGATATTTGCTCTTATTAAAGATTTCTCTTGAAACCTCGGTTCCGTTTTCATAGACAACCTTCCAAAGCTGCGCGGTACAGCCTCTGTGCGCGGACTGTGTGGTCTTCTTATAGCCGGCCGGAAGAGCGGGATCACCGATAATCTTAGTTCCCGGATCCACCGTTTCCAGCGTCTCGCTGACGAATTCAATCTTACGTGAGCTGGGTCGGTATTCCTCCCCGTAAATGTTAAAGGTAATGGTCTTGCCCTGGGTAAAGCCCTCGATGTAGATGGGGGCATCCGTATTATTCTTAAACTTCAAATCCTTGTAAGTTCCCGCGATAGCAGCGTCCATAGACGGCTGTACATAATCTACCAGCATGGAATGCGGAGAACGCTCCGTCACTTCCAGCTCGGCACGGATCACCGCGTTGTATAAGGTCGTCGACACCTGGCAGATACCACCGCCCAGACTGTCTACCACCATACCGTTCTCGTAAGCACCGGCCATCCGGTATCCATTCTTCTCCGTAAACGGGCTGACCGCCCCATACACTGAGAACTCATCCCCCGGATATATGACAGAAGCATTGATGTGCTTCGCCCCTGAGGATACATTAGTGACACGGTCCGAGGAGGAATTGGGGAAGCTGGTGCTAAATGATCCCAGCAGATCCTTAACCCGGCTCAGCTGTTCCGCCGTTCCCTTCGGCTCATCCACTTCCACTGCCAGTTCCAGCTGACCTGTCCCGTGATCCCATTCGTTGGAAATGTAGTCCAGTATCAAATCAACAGAAGTATCTACATCTACTTTCAGTCCCGTCTTTCCGGGAATTACATTAAACGTACTGCCATTCTTCTCTAATCCTGCGTTTTCCGCATCCACGTTGAATTTCGTGCATTCTTCTTCCACCAGCGTTTTTACGCTCTGCTCATCGGGCTCCACTCGCAGTTCATAGACTTTCTGCTCATGCTCCAGATCCTTTAAAGCCTTATAGCGCTGAACAATATTTCCGGATTTCCCGAGGCTTAAGGCCTCGTCCAGTATTTCCTCATTAGACAGCTTCAGCCCCAGCTGGCCGGCTGTAATCTTCATTTCATCTTCATTGATCCGGAGGGTGATCTCTTCCTTGTCCAGGTCCGCGATATAGTCGTCAATCGCGTCCTGTGCCTCCTGTTTGGTCATTCCTCCGGCATCGATATCTCCCAGAAATACTCCTTTATTAATGGTATCCCCGGAATCGCCTGCCGCATAAGCAGGTTTTTCCATTATTATGGTACAGGTCAGCGCCGCCAGCAAAACAGCGCCGGCCCCCAGTAGTTTCTTTATTTTCATTCTATAATCCTCCTGCAGCACACTAGTTACATCTTATTCCTGGTCTCACACTACGGACAGAATCATAGGCACCACCATTGCCAGTACAACGATTATGATGATGACGCTTGCAATGATTCTTCTCGTTTTGTTATCATTAAAATTGAACAATCCTATCACCTCGTTTTGATCTTTCCATATTCCAAAATGATCTTGTCGATCACACGGGACGCTTCGTTTTTAGTCAGGCTTTCTATCTGCAGACTTGTATCTATTTTATGATATTTTATCAAATCAATCAAGTATCGTTTTTGTGAATTTGTAATCGGTCCCTGTTTTTTAATCTGATAGACCAGAGGCCGGGGCCGGAACACCTCGGAATGCTCCGGATAAAACTGCTCCAGCAGTTTACCATAGAGACAGCTGCTGGCCTTCGCGTCCTCATATGCGCGGTGTCTCTTCTCCTGTGTTATATGATAGTAATCGCACAAATATTCCAGGCTTCTGCTTTCCAGATCAGGAAGCAGCTTTCTGGCTATCTTCAGTGTATCCACTCCCTGCTTGTCAAACACCATATCGCAGTTCACCGCGGTGCGCTTGATAAAGCTGTAATCGAAAATAATATTATGTCCCAGCAGATCCAGGTCCCCGCAGAAATCGATCAGTTCCCGTACCGCCTCTGCAGGCGGCGCTGCGTCCGCCGTCATCGTATCATCGATTCCGGTCAGTTCAAAGATCTTCTCAGGTATCGGAACTCCGGGATTAACAAACGTCTGATATGTATCGGTAATTCTTCCGCCGACCACCTTCACCGCTCCGATCTCCAGGATGCGGTCCCTCGACGGATTTAAGCCCGTTGTCTCCAGATCCAGGGCCACGTAATCCATTTTCATTTTATCCTCCGGGGCGCTCTTATTTTCGCCCGTTCTTCCTCTTTCCATTGTATTCCAGACAATAGTCCCTCAAAAAACACGCTTCACATTTCGGGCTTCTGGCAAAACAGATGGCCCTGCCGAATGTGATAATCTGTATATTATATAAAATCCAGTGGTCTTTTGGCAAGACTTTCATCAAATCATATTCGATTTTTTCCGGATCTTCTTCCTTTGTCAGCCCCAGCTTCCGGGAAATCCGCTTTACATGGGTATCCACAACGATGCTGGGCTCATGATAAATGTTCCCTCTTATCACATTGGCGGTCTTACGTCCCACCCCGGCCAGGGAAGTCAGATCTTCTATAGACTCCGGTACCTCCCCGCCGAACTCCTGCACCAGCCTTCTGGCACAGGCGATAATATTTCTGGCCTTATTGTGATAAAATCCTGTAGGCTTAATATCCTGCTCCAGCTCTTCCAGGTCCGCGTACGCGAATTTTTCCAGGGAATCGTATTTCCGGAACAGATCTTTCGTCACGATATTCACCCTGGCATCTGTGCACTGCGCGCTCAGCATCGTGGCGATCAGCAGCTGCCAGGGCGTCTCATGGTTCAGATAACACTTATATTCCGTAGTATATGTCTCATCCAGTAAATCCAGGATCGCTTTTGTTCTCTTAGTCATACTCTCTTCCATCCATATCCTCTACCTCCAAAACCAGAGCTTCGTTCGTCAGGGGATTCTTATGTTTATAGTCAAAAAGCAGCACTGTCAGCCCATTTTTCTTTTTTCCGGCCCCGTTCACTGGATAACGGAAGTACTCCAGATGAGTCATCCTGGCCATTTGTGCGGCATCATATCCCTCATAATCCCGCAGATAAGAACGCCTCTTCTCCTCCCGCCGGTAAAAATTACGGCTCTCCTGCTTCCATTGCTCCTGTGAGGGCGCCCATTTTGGACGGCTCTTTACATTTTCACGCAGATACAGGTCATATAATAAAAGTTCCCGGTACAAAGGCTCCCGCTCCGGATCCACGTTTACGGAAAACGCAAGCAGGATGTCATACTTCTGCAGCCTGGACTGGCTGACCCGGTCATACCCCTGTTCTTCATAATAATCTGCCAGGCCCTCATACAGGGCAAAAGGATGCTCAAAAACCGTAACCAATTCCTCCAGCACATGACGGAACTGCCCGCTGTTATAATAAGTCTCCAGCACCCGTTCCACAGCCTTCAGTCTCAAAACCTCTCCATAGGACAACCATCTGGTACTTAGCACCTCATATACGGGCTTCTTCTGATAGACCAGCCCATATTCCGCGGCCTTCTCGTGCATCCTCGAACCCTTCAGCACCTTCAGGAATCCCAGCTGCAGCTGTTCCGGCCGCAGTCCATACACATCGTTAAAGGAGCGGATAAAGCTCTCCATCCCTTCAAACGGCAGTCCCGCGATCAGATCCAGATGCTGATGAATGTTCCCCGCCTGTTTTATTCTGCGCACCCGGTCCGACACCTTTTGAAAATCCATACTTCTGCGGATCTCCCGCAGGGTATCCGGATTCGTGGACTGCACACCGATCTCCAGCTGGATCAATCCCGGCCTCAGCGTCTTAAGAAGCCCCATTTCCTCTTCTGTCAGAATATCCGCCGCGATCTCAAAATGGAAATTCGTCTTTCCCCGGTCATGCTCCGCCAAAAAGCTCCAGACCGCCATAGCAAAATCCGGTCTGCAGTTAAACGTCCGGTCCACAAACTTCACCTGCGGCACCTCATACCCGATCAATACCAGCAGCTCCTTCTTCACAAGATCCAGATCCCGAAACCGCAGCCGCTTATCCACCGAAGAGAGGCAATAACTGCAGGAAAACGGGCATCCGCGGCTGGCTTCATAATAGATGATCCGGTTCCGGAACCCGTTCCTATCGGTGTAAATAAACGGAATACGGTTCATATCCATAGGTTCTCCGGGCGGGTTCACCTGAATCTGCCGGTCCTTCCCGCGCCACACGATCCCCTTCAGCTCCTCAAGCTTACTGTTTCCTTCTATATAATGCCGGGCCAGCCCCCGAAAGATCTCCTCTCCCTCGCCGACCATGATCCCGGTAACTTCCGGCATCCGTTTAAGCTCCTGCACCGGATCAAAGGACACCTCCGGCCCGCCAAGCCACACCGGCACCTCCGGCATCACCTGTTTGAGATCCGCCACCAGATCCCTGATCAGATCCATATTCCAGATATAACAGGAAAACGCCAGCACATCCGGGCAGGCCCCATAAAGCCCGGCCAGAATATCCTCCCTGTAATGATTAATCGTATATTCCCGTATCTCTATAAATTCCTCATATTCCTTCGCATAAGCCTTCAGGCTATACACCGCCAGATTTGAATGGATATACTTCGCATTCACGGCCGCCAGCACTATCTTCATCTTTTTATTCAACCTTCATTACCCCTTATTATCACCTTAGTATATCCCATTCCCTTCTGATCCGCAATGGATATTTCCGGTAGAGCTGGGGGGGATTGGGCTAAGGGCCGGGATGAGAGGGAACGGGCGTACCCGGGCGGCACCAGGCGGCAATTCTCGTGGGGCCAAATCACTTCGGCCGGGCCTAAGAACGGCTAACTCCGAGGGCGGGAGAACCTCTTATTGGCAGGGCCCGGAACAAACTCGCCACAATACGGCTCGGACAGTGTTCCGGGCCCTGCGAGGTTCTCCCGCCCTCTGCGTAAGCCGTTCTAAGGCCCGGCCTCAAGTGATTTGGCCCCACGAGAATTGCCGCCTGGTGCCGCCCGGGTACGCCCGTTCCCTCTCATCCCTGCTTAACTAATGGCCTTTACCAGGTTCCGTTAGGGTTAGGAAGTGTCATACATGGTGAATGGCTGCTGCCTGTTCTGTTAAAATGAGAAGATTGGGAGATCGTATTTTATAAAATTTATAAGCCCTTGAATCCTGCGAACTGATTATTAAATATTACCGTGCTGTCCGGACCAGCTGTTCCGGATAGCGGGTCAGCAGCTGGGCTTCTTTATAAATACAAGTTATAGATGCTGGGAGTCGCAGTGACTGTGATAGCAGCGCGGATAGAAACCGTTTGATTCCCTCTCATTTCATCGTTCAGGCAGCTATCGCTCTGAAGATGACACGCATAGTATCCTGGAACATGGAACATGGCTTATAGTACAGCAGGGCTGAGCGGGGAGGGGCGTGTCTTTGGGTGCCGGGCGGCAAATCCCGCGGGGCCAAATCACTTGAGGCCGGGCCTTAGAACGGCTTACGCAGAAGGTGGGAGAACCTCGCAGGGCCTGGAACACTGTCCGAGCCGTCCTTTGGCGAGTTTGTTCCAGGCCCTGCCAATAAGAGGTTCTCCCGCCTTCGGAGTTAGCCGTTCTTAGGTCCGGCCGAAGTGATTTGGCCCTGCGGGATTTGCCGACCGGCACCCAAAGACACGCCCCTTCCCGCTCAGCCCGGCCCCACCTCAAACATCCCACCCCCCATAAACAGTAAATCGGCAGCCCAAAATACCATAAATTTGAAAAAATGTCTTGCACTTTAAAAAAAGCTATGGTATAGTATGTAACTGTCAGGACGCTGGTTCTGGTATGGATGGATTCCCGAGTGGCCAAAGGGGGCAGACTGTAAATCTGTTGGCAACGCCTTCGAAGGTTCGAATCCTTCTCCATCCACTGGTTTTGCCCAGATAGCTCAGTTGGTAGAGCAGAGGACTGAAAATCCTCGTGTCGCTGGTTCGATTCCGGCTCTGGGCATTGTGTTTTACGTTTTTTGGAATGATGCAGGTGTAGTTCAATGGTAGAACACTAGCCTTCCAAGCTAGATACGTGGGTTCGATTCCCATCACCTGCTTTTGAAAGCTTCCTATTTGTATGTAGTATTTGCGCGAGTGGCTCAGTGGTGGAGTATCGCCTTGCCAAGGCGAGGGTCGCGGGTTCGAATCCCGTCTCGCGCTTTTTTAATTGCTGAAATCGCCTTGTTTCTTGAGGGATTTCGGCTTTTTTGTTCTCATTGTTGACAACATTACAACATTATATAGATTTTTAAAATATATCGCTTGTTTATACAACAAAAAAGTTGTATAATATATTTGGATAATGAAATACTATATTAAGAGGAATTATATGAAAATACACAGTTACCTATCAGCTGGTGGAAAAGATTTAATAATGGAATATATTATGAATCTTACTGAAGATGAAAAAGTAGATGGACTATCAGTTCTTGAAGATATGGAGAATGGAAAAACTGATTGTTTAGTAATGAAAAGATGGGATGGGAAAATATGGGAAGTATACTTTAGAAAACATAATCGTATCTTCTATGTTACTGTCGATGGAATAGGATATCTACTTATTACATGCTTGCAGAAAACAAAAGAATAAAACAGAAAAGAAAGATAAAAGCATTATATTAAAAAGAGCGAAAGAGTTGGGTAAGCTCCTGAAAAAAACTTTTATATAATAGGAGGTGTGTACTATGCCCTTTGCAGAAATAAATATAAAGGATACAATAGTTAAAGAAGAGCAGCGTAATCCGGAATTTGCTAAAAAATGGAATGAAAGCAGAACCGAATACAAATTGCTCGCTGAATTAGTCCGGATACGGAAAGAACAAAATATGACCCAAAAGGAATTGGCAAAAATTACCGGAAACAAACAACAAGTGATATCAAGAATTGAAAAACGAGAGAATAGCCCCACGTTGAAAACATTCTGCGGATTATTAAATACTCTTGGATATGAGTTACAAATTGTGAAACGTAAAAAAGTTTAAGTGCTGTAGTTGCTTAGAGGTTGATAGAAAAACAGTTCTACCAACCTCTATTTATAAGGTGTTAGTTTTTATGTTGCAGACAGCCTGCGGCACAGAGGATAATGAGCGTTAAATGGTTAAGGACCTGATGGAATTGATATCCACCGGGTCCTTATTTCATCTTTATCTGTATTTTTTAGTATCAGCTGCCGGCCTATAGGAGGCTTTCCAGTTCCTGGTATAACTGGTTGATGTCGATTGGCTTTACCAGGTAGCTGTTGATGCCCGCTTCCTGGGCTTTGCTTCTGTCATCATCGAATGCGTTGGCCGTCATAGCTATGATCGGAATCGTGAGGGCGTCGGGACGCTCCATCTGCCTGATCATCCGGGAGGCTTCCAGTCCGTCCATAACAGGCATTCGGATGTCCATCAGGATGGCCATGTATTCTCCCTGGGCGGCATGCCGGAACGCTTCTACAGCGAGGACCCCGTTGACAGCTGTGTCTACTTTGATGTCCTTTAGTTCCAGTAAGGATTTGGCAATATCCAGGTTCAGCTCATTGTCTTCCACCAATAGAACTTTTTTTCCCTCCAGATGGAACTGCTGCTCTTCCCTCCTTTTTTCATGAGGGGTCACCCGCAGATTCAAAAAGGTATCACATATCGTGGACTCAAACAGGGGTTTGGATATAAAGCAGCTGGCTCCGGCGGCCCTGGCCTCGTCCTCTATACTATTCCAGTCGTAGGCGGAGATAATAATGATCATGGTGTCCGGACCCACCAGTTTGCGGATTTCTCTGGTGGTCTCTATTCCGTCCATTCCCGGCATCATCCAGTCGATCATGGCAATATCATAGACTTTGCCGTCTGTCAGGGAACGGCTGACCTCTTCCACCGCTTTTTTCCCGCTGTCTACCCATTTCGACGCCGCTCCGATGTCTTCCAGGATCAGGGCGGTCTGCTCGCCGATCATGGGGTCGTCATCCACGACCAGTATCTGTATTCCCTTTAAAAGTTCTCTGGTCTTTCTATCCGCTTCCGCATGCTCATCATCTTCCGTGAGCTCAAAGGGCAGTTCCAACCGGAAAGTGGTTCCCGCGCCCTTTTCACTTTCCACACTGATACTTCCGCCCATCAGCTGGGTCAGATTGTATACGATGGATAAGCCAAGGCCGCTCCCCACATTGTTTCTGGCAAAATCTCTGGACTCTTGCTCAAAAGGCTGGTATATTTTGTGCATGAAGTCTCTGGACATACCGATTCCTGTATCTCTCACAATGAACTTCAGGTAAGCAAAACCATTGGTTCTTCTGTCTTCTTCAATGGAGATCATTATCTTACCGCCGGCTGGTGTGAATTTTATGGAATTTGAGAGTAAATTCACCAGGATCTGATTCAGGCGCAGCGCATCTCCGATATAATACCGTTCCAGCGGCTCCTGGTGGTACACATCGAATATAAGGTTCTGGGCCTGAGCCTGGGGATAAATGATGGTATTGATTTCATTCATGAACTGCATAAAATCGAACTTTTCATGGGAAATGGTCATTTTTCCGCTCTCGATCTTAGACATGTCCAGGATGTCGTTGATCAGCGACAAAAGGTACCGGGAGGATGCGTCTATCTTTTCAAAACAGTCCTTTACCCGGACCGTGTTTTGTATTTTCAGCTGTCCGATCGTGCTCATCCCGATGATGGCATTCATCGGTGTCCGGATATCGTGGCTCATACGGGACAGGAAATCAGATTTTGCATTGTTCGCCGCTCTGGCCGATTCCAGCGCATCCCTTAAGAGCTGTTCCTGCTTCGCCTGTTCCGCCCGCTGTTCATCTAATACTTTTAACAGTAAAATAGCCAGCACATCATCGTTATAGGGATTATCCACATGAATCACATGCAGCGCAACCCAATGATACTCGCCGTCATCTCCCCTTTGGCGGATCTCAAGATAGCTCTCCTGATTTCCCTCCCGGAACCGTTTTATCAGCACTTCCCTGCTGAGCGCGCCGGCGAAATCCGCTTGATAGGAGGAATAGACCGTACTCTTTGTAAAGGCCATCAGATCATCAAAATTACCGCTGGGAATGGTTTGGATGATGAAATTGTCCTCTATAAAACAATCAAAGGTATTCTGTGTCAGATTCACACTCATAATAACCGGGTAAGCGGTACATATCGCCGCCCGTAAAGAACGGTTTTCTATCAGCCGCTCTTGTTCCTGCTCCAGCTGCAGCTTCTTGTTCTCCGTAATATCCACAAATACGGCCTGATTCACTTCCAGCCCATCCGTATTAATCACCCGGCCCACGGTCGCATTGATCCAGCATACACTTCCGTCTTTGCGCCGGCCCTCCCGGTTATAAGAGATCGTCTCCCCGTTCAGTTTGAGACCTTCCACAGCCTTCCGGGTTCTGTCCAAATCCGGTTTTTCTACCAGCTCGAAGGGGCTTTTAAAATTCTCCCAGTATTCCTCCCTGCTGTATCCGTAGATCTCCCAGGTCATACGATTGGCATATACTGTGCGGTGGCTGGGATCCGTGGTAAACTGCAGGATTCCGCAGGGTACGGTATCATACAGCCGGGTCAGGAATTGTGCCTGACGTTTTACTTCTTCATCTGCCTTCTGGATCAGGAACTCCTGCTCCTTACGTTTGGTAATGTCGGATATAAAACTGTAGATCACCTCTTCCCCGTCAGTGTCGGTTAAGTATTTCCCCTGCTCCAGAACCCAGATCACTTCTTTATTTTTCTTCAATACCCGGTATTCTACCGAGTAGGTATCGTCCTTTGCGAGGCTTTCATCCACCTGCTTTTTCATGGGAGCATAGTCCTCCTCACAGATAAACCCCTCACAGCAGAAACGGCACCCCGCCAAACACTCCTCCATCGAGGAATAACCCAGCATCCGGCTCAGGCTCTCGCTGATCCATTTAATCCCATAGGTGTCATTATTGTAACAGATCTGCATACCTCCGGGAAGCTGGTTCATCATCAGATCGATCTGCCGGTCTTTATTCACCACCATCTTCTGCAGCTCTTCGTAGGTTTCCTTCGCAGCCTGAATCGGAAACAGCTCATCATCCTTTACAGCCGAAAACGGAAGGGAATTGTGAATATGTACAGTCTGATAGGTATCTCCGGCTTTCTTAAAAATGAAGCTGATTCTCTGATGCACCTTCATCTTAGCCTCAAGTTCCGGCACGGTTTCCACCCAGCTCATACCTTCGCACAGATAATAGGAATCCCCCAGCGGAACCGTCACATACTCCGCATCCCACATCCGGCATCGCAGGAGATCCCCTTTTCCATCCCGGAAACATTTTGCGACATTGTCTTTCCCTTCCGCTTTCTGGAATTCTCCGCCGCCCAGCCATACGATTTCCGGTGCAAAAGTTGAAATCAGGAATTCCACATCACTTTCACAAAAATACTTGCGCAGCAGCTTATCGGCTAATTCTTCTACTTCCTGAATTTCCTTTGACTTCATTTCATTACTCCCTTTTCTTATTTCATCCATGCCGATTGATAAGAGGAGCAGAAATTCATAAGCTCCTCAAAAGGCACTGCAGGACTGTACAGATAGCCCTGGAACATTGTACATCCCAAATCCAGAAGAACATTCCGAATCTCTTCATTTTCCACCCATTCCGCCACAACACGGAAGCCCAGATTTTTACCCAGACTAATAATAGATCCCACGATCTCCCTGCATCTGGCATTGTCCACAATCTGACGTACCAGGCTGCCGTCCAGCTTCACATAGCGGAACCGGTTGGAGCGCAGATATTTGAGCGAGGTCTGACCCATACTGAAATCATCGATCGCCATAAAAATCCCATTTTCACTGAGCAATTCAATATTTTCTCCTATATACGGCAGATTCACCAGGGATGTCTCCTCCGTCACTTCCAGGATCAGCTGATTATTTACACCAAAATCCGCGGCCAAACGGATCATATTGCGGATCAGCTTTTCGTTATTCAGCTGTTCTGCCACAATATTCGCGGATATCTGGAAATCCGGCTCCACCTTCCCGCGAATCCGGTACAGATCATGGCATACGGTAGTCAAAATACACCAGGTCAGCGCTTCATAGCAGCCGTCCTCTCTGGCCAGGGCTATGACTAACGGCGGGTACACGGTCTCCTCCTTATATTTCCAGCGCAGAAGCGCTTCGGCTCCAATCACCCGTCCCCGATCATCCACCTGCGGCTGATAAAAGACAGGGACCGCTTTATTTTCCACATCACTTCTGAGCTGTTCCGCCATTGCCTTAGCTATCATACCAACACTGTCATTCCGCGAAAGATAGTTCATATCCGAACCTTCCTCTTCGCCGGTCCGGAAACACCTCGTCAGCTCAGCCACCATATACTGGCTTCCGTCCGCCTGCACTCTCTCCCACAGCTTTACAAAAGGCAGATAAATGCCGGTTCCAACCACCAGTATGATCAGCTGCACCAGCATTCCCCGCCAGGAACCCGTAGCCAGGTAACCGCTGAAAAAAACCGGAGTCGTCCAGGTAACCGACTGGGTCGCCGGCGGCATAAAACCCACCGTCACTGCGGTATAGGCGATAATGAGAGATAACACAGGCACCAGAATAAAAGGTAGGATCATAACCGGATTCAATACAATCGGCAATCCAAACACAAGTATTTCATTTATATTAAATAAACCAAGGGGGGCTGCAGAGTACACCAGATTCCGGTTACTCTTAACCTTTGAAATCAGGATCAGCGCAAGCAGAAGGCAAACCGTAGTCCCACTGCCGCCGATCACTGCAAAGTTATCCAGAAATGATTTTGATATAATCGTTTGTTCTCCTGTAAACACAGTCTGGGCGACCGTGTCCAATGCGTTTCCGCCATGGATTCCAAAAATCCACAGTAAATTCTGAAGAAAGGTAAACAGTACTCCATTCGCCAGTTCCCCATGCAGATTACCAAAAAGTGACTGCAGAAGGGTACTGATCAGATCGTTGAGATTCGCAACATGCAGAAGCGTATCCATCAAAAGATTACTCACCGCAAATACGGCGACACTAACCGCCATTGGAAGGATAGCGGTCATGGAACTACGGAAATGGATATCCACCCCGGCCGCGTAGGAGCGGAACCTCCGAAAGACATTTAATTCCATGGCAAAGAACAATCTGGTAGCCAGAATCGAACAAAGCATCGCAGTGAATACTCCGATTGTTCCAAAGCTCTCAAGCTCCAGTGAGCCGCTGGCTCCTCCAAAGGACGCAATGAAACAGGCCAAAGCCGTCGTCATAGCCATCAGCCGAAGCCCTGTATTCCCCGCCACAAATTCACCGGAATAATAATAACTGATTCCCAGTACCAGATACAGGGAAACAAATCCTGAAGTCGAATCAAAAATAAAGTTCATCAGGCGCAGCAAAAAGCCCCCACCAAACTCGGCGATCCATTCCTGAAACGCCGGGATCGGGAAGCTTCTGATCAGAAGCGCAAAGGAGCCGGTCAATACAATCGGTATCACCAGCAGAAATCCCTTCTTAACCGCAGCAAATACAGTATGATGCTCTAACGCATACATCCAGCCCTGTACTCTGTCATACATCTCTAAGTCCTCCCCAAAGCTCTGTCGATAACAGTATCCTTATCATAACATATTCTTTGAAAAGAAAAAAGAATTCTTTCGTGACAACTGGCTGGCTGCGGGTTGGCGCTCCTTATCCTACCAGATTTCCAAAAAGTACTGCATGCACAGGCTGACACAGGTGATTCCCACCCAGCAGCAGAATCCCATCAGGATCGGTTTTCCCCCTGTTTTTATCAGGCGGATGATGTTGGTATTCAGCCCAATGGCTGCCATGGCCATAATGATAAAGAATTTACTCAGGTTTTTGAGCGGGGATGTTACTATGGCCGGCAGGTTGAATACGGTTGTGATGACAGAGGCCAGGATAAAGAACAGAATAAAGACCGGAAAAATCTGTTTTAACTGGATGTTGGCTGTGTCCTTGTTTTTTTCGGTTTTCACACGGATAAAGGCCAGCATGAGAGAAACCGGGATAATGGCCAGTGTTCTTGTCAGCTTTACAATAGTGGCGGCCTGCAGCGTGTTGCTCCCGTGTATACCGTCCCAGGCGGAAGCGGCAGCTGTCACGGATGATGTGTCATTGATTGCCGTGCCGGCAAAGAGGCCGAAACCTTCATTGCTTAACCCCAGCAGATGGCCCAATGTGGGAAAGAGCAGCGCGGCAGCTATATTAAACAGGAAGATGACGGATATGGATTGGGCGATCTCTTCATCGTCCGCGCCCACGACAGGCGCAGCCGCGGCTATGGCTGAACCGCCGCAGATCGAGGAGCCTACCCCCACAAGGGCCGATATCTTATAAGGCATCTTCATCAGTGCGAACATCAGCGCCGCTATGATCAGTGACGTAGATATGGTCGCGATGATGATCGGCAGCGACTGTTTCCCTTTTAGCAGGATATCGGTCAGGTTCATGCCGAAACCTAACAAAATGACCGCGTATTGCAGTATCTTCTTCGATGTGAAGCCGATTCCAGGCTGTACCGCCTGCTTATCCTTCAGCAGAAGTGTAACAACCATACCGATCAGGATCGCGAACACCGGTCCTCCCACCACCGGAAGCAGCGTTCCCAGGAACCAGGCCGGTATTGCGATGAGCAGACATAAAAGTACCCCTTTTGCATTCTTTTTCATAATTTCCTCCCACACGCATGGAATGCGTCTAAACTTATTTCCTCATTTTTCCATTTTCACAAGGGAGAGTATATCATGGAATAAGAATAAGATAAAATTATATATATTTATCAAATGATAAATATATGTTATGATTAAACAAAGAGGTGATCTTATGTTGGATTTTCGAATCAATACGTTTCTGAGCGTATGCAGGCATATGAGCTATACAAAGGCCGCCGAGGAGCTCCATATTACACAACCGGCCGTCTCCCAGCATATCCATTGTCTGGAAATGGATTATCAAACGAAATTATTCCGGTACGCGGGCAAAAAGCTCAGCCTCACAGATGCCGGCAGCCTGCTTCTGAATACCGCGATTACGATGAAGCATGATGATGTACATCTGAGAGACCAGCTGCACCAGCTGCAGGCCGGGAAGTCGAGCCTGACGTTTGGGGTGACTCTGACGGTAGGGGAATTCCTGATTCCCCATCATATCGCTTCTTATCTGAAAAATCATCCGAACACATCGGTCAAAATGATCGTGTCCAATACGCAGGACCTGCTGGCCAAGATTAACCAGGGAGAGATTGATTTCGCTTTGGTAGAGGGATTTTTTAATAAAAGCGAATACGACTATCTGGTTTATGCCAAAGAGCCGTTTATCGCGGTCACCGCTTCTGATTACCAGTTTAAAAAACCAGTGCATTGTATTGAAGATCTGCTGGAAGAGCGGATTCTGCTCCGGGAAGCCGGCTCGGGAACCAGAGGGGTATTGGAACGTTATCTGGAAAGCTGTAACCTGACGGTCGGCGATTTTTCAAATACCGCACAGATCAGCAGCATCCGCGCACTCCTTTCTCTGGTAAGAGAAGGCTGCGGCATCACATTTTTGTATGAAGCCGCAGCCATGGAGGATCTGGAAGCCGGCCGGATGCAGCGCATCCCGCTTCATGATTTCCGGATCACTCATGATATTACGTTTTTATGGCGAAAACAAAGTATTTTTAAAGACTATTACGAAAATCTATTCCAGGAGCTGTCCGCTACAAAAGACCAAACTTCAGACAGCAATACCGATTATTAAATGCGATCCATGCAGGTGCTATAATAACCGGCTATGTCCGTCTTCTCAGGATTACGGAGGAAAATGGCGGCAGCCTTAATTCCAGCCTGCCTTCCATGGCCCTGTACCTCTCCGGTTCCGTCGTATGACCCTCCCGGGTGGTCAGCATCAGCCGTTCCAACTCACATTCCAGGGGAATCCCGGTCTCCCATACGGATATCTCCATGAGGGCCTCCTCTTCCCGGTTGTTCATGGCGATAACGATCTGCTGTCTGCGGTCGAACCTGGCATAGCTCACCATGTTCTGCTCCGCCGCCAGCAGCAGGATCGATCCAAAAGTCAGCACTTTATTTTCTTTGTGGATGCGGATCATCTCTTTGTGGAAATCAAGCAGCTCCAGATCCTCTCTTCCCCAGGGATAGGATCTGCGGTTATCCGGATCTGTAAATCCGCACAGCCCCGCTTCGTCCCCATAATAGATCGTAGGAGCTCCGGGCATGGTAAATTGAGCCACCACAGCTTCCCGGAATACGCCTTTATTTATCCCCTCTTCGGCCTTCTCATGTCCCAGGCGGCCCACACGGCCCACCACATGATTCGTGCGGGTCAAAAAGCGGGAATGGTCATGATTCGACAGCTCATTCATGGCTACCAGCATGGACGGCATCAGGAAATTGGACATATGGTGTTTTAACGCGCCCACCAGGTTTTCCGCGTTTCCCAGCATATCAGGCCGGAACTCATCACTGTGCTTTTCCATTCCCGTCAGAAACCAGGTAATCGGCTCCATAAACGCGTCATAGTTCATTACCGTATCCCATTCGTCGCCCTGGAGCCAGGCTCCGGGATTCCCATAATGTTCGGCCACGATCAGCGCCTGCGGATTCGCCTCCTTCACCACCCTCCTGAAATCCTTCCAGAACTTGTGGTTGAACTCGCCGGTATGACCCAGATCCGCAGCCACATCTAACCTCCAGCCATCCGCCGAGAATGGCGGCGACACCCATTTTACGGCCACTCCCAGCACATAATCATACAGTTCCCGGGATTGTTCATAATTTAGCTTCGGCAGTGTGTCATGCCCCCACCACCCGTCATAGTACGGATTATAGGGCCACTCATGCTCATTATTGAATTTAAAGAAATTCCGGTAAGGACTGTCCGCAGACACATAAGCACCGGGCGCATATCCCTGAGCCCCCTCATAGATCCGCTCCCTGTCCAGCCATTTATTAAAGGAACCGCAGTGATTAAACACCCCGTCCAGAATAATCTTCATACCCCGTCTGTGAATCTCTTCGATCAGTTTGATCAGCAGTTCATTGCTGGCCTCCAGGTTCTCCCTGTCAGTAACCCGCTGTATATATTTGGACGCTCTCGCATTATCATTCTCCCATTCAGGCAGCGGTTCGCCCCCGTCATTTACAATAACGCCGAAATGCGGGTCCACATAATCATAATCCTGGATATCATACTTGTGATTGGATGGGGATACGAAAATGGGGTTCAGGTAGACGACCTCCACCCCCAGTTCCTGCAGATAATCCAGTTTCTCCATAACGCCCTTTAAATCACCGCCGTAGAAGGATCTGACATCCATCGCGTCCGGAAGCTGGTACCAGTCGTCTACCTTCTTGGTTCCTTCTTTAATATAGATATATTCCCGGTTTTCCACATCATTGGAGGGATCTGCGTTGTAGAACCTATCCACGAAAATCTGGTACATCACCGCGCCCTTGGCCCAATCCGGCGTCTTGAAACCCGGCACGATGCTGAACATGTAATATTCCTGGAGATCTTTAGAAATCCCGCGTTCATTGTAAAAACACCGTATCCGTCCTGCATTAATCTCAAAGAAATAAAGAAGCGGCTCCTGCCCTACCGTTATTTCCACCTTATAGTAATCAAACGGCCCCTCCGTCAGTTCTTTTTCCATCAGCTGCCGCACCTGTCCGCTGATAAAATATACACTGTCCACATTATTTTTCCCCGTCCGGCACCGGATCGTAACAGTTTCCCCTGGCTCCGGCTCCATAGGATTCCGATAGGTAAGCGTCCCATCGCTGAAAATCGCTTTTTTATTCAAAATGGGATTCAGGCTGTTGATATATTTCTGCTTTTTCTCCAATATTTCCAAGTCTTCCAAATACATCCCGATACTCCTTTTATATCATTATATGTCAGCTTATATTACTTCTATTCTATAGCAGAGGATAGCTTTATGCAAACTTATTCTTTCCAAAGGAATACGCTTGCTCCAATCATTCCTGCAGCGGATACATCCTCCTACCTATCTGTAACCGGTAAACGGCACGCTCTAGGGATCACTCCTTGTCAAATAGTTTTACCAACCCAAATTTAAAATCAGTTATTGTATTGAATTATCCATTTTGCATGTTAATATTAAAGATAGTTATGATTAACGGGTCCCAAAAAACCGCAGTAATTATTTTCCCTTATTAATCAGGAAGTATGAGGGGGGCGTCAATTGAAATATTTCATTCGGGGTAAAAAATCTGTTGTTATTTTCTTGATCAGTTTTATTATTTTTAATTATCTTTGTAGTTTCCTGAAATATTATGTTTGTTTTACAGGTAAGATAGAATATAGCGGTTCTGTTTTAGAAGGTTTAAATTTTATTTACTTTTTTATTTTTATTATATTTCTTTATTGTAACTTCATAATATTAAAACTGTCTATGGCATCAGGTAATACGAGCATATATTTTGTTTTACTTTATTGGCTTATTACATTGATTCATCAAATTTCATTTCCTCTCAATGCTTTGGTTTCGAGCTTTCATTGGATTCCTACCAATTTAATATTTTTATATAAAGATATCATACAATTAATATCAACTATCTCAGTATTTATAAACTATTCATGGGAGTTGTTTAGCATTCCTGTATCAGTGAATATAAATTTATTTGGTTTTATAAATAATCCCTACGCAGACTATCTTTTAAGGATTTTTATCAATATATTTTTTATTGGCTATTCTGGTTATTATTCCATCAAAATTTTTAATAAAAAACGGCATATAAAATAGCGATGCCTAACTTAAGAAATACAGAGGTGTTAAAATGAAAAATAAAAAATTCACTGCGCTATTAGTCCTATTTGTTATATTTAATATAATAACAAGATATTGTAAATACGATTTAGATATAGCGGTTAATGATAATAAAGTTTTCGGTATACTGTTATTTATCGTATTTATAGTATGGAATATAGTTATCTTATATAGTTCGGTCAAATCTCAAAATTCCAGTATATATTTTATTCCTTTATACTGGCTCATTACAATTTTGGCGCAGTTTGAAAAATATGTTAGACATGCGCTATATCCCATGGAAGTCTCATTTATAGAATTTACCAGCAAGACAATATATCGATTAATTTTAGAACTCTCTGTCTTTATTAACAGTGCAGGTAAAGCGTTACATCTCACGAAAGAAATTAAAATTACTTTCTTTCGTGAGACTCTTGTATTGCCTTTCGATTTGTTTTTAAGATGTATGATTTTTGGTGCTTTTTTCGTCTGTTCTGTCTATTTTTCTGTTAAAAGATATTTGAATATGAAACAATCGGATATATCCTCTCAAGACTGATCGAGGGCTATTGAGCGCTTTTTTTACACATATAATATGCTATCCTTATAGTCTTTTATCAGATAAGTACTTCAAGAGCCAATCACGCATCCCTCTGATGTGACAGTAAATTTTACAATTAATAATTAAGTTAGAAATAGGACATTAAACTTGTACACTTTATCTCATATATATTTTAATATTATATAAACATGGAATCCCCCTCATCCCATTAAAACCCCAAAGTAAAGAAGCCAGCTGGCGCTGGCTTCTTTGGAGAAGGTATTTCTTTCTTATGGGGTGTAGCAAAAACTATATAATGTATTGGGGGGGGTTTTTACAATGATTATTATAGCATTGAGGGGCGGATAAGTGTGCACAAACTTTACAAAAATGGATATGTTTTTTTGTGAGAAATTGACAAGGGACTTTCGGCATTCTGACGAAAGTCCCCGTTTTATTGCACAGAATCAGGCTTCGGGCTGGAATAAAGCTTCAAATTCATCGCGGTTGATTTTTTCCTTTTCTAACAGGAGATCGGCACAGCGGTGCAGCACTTCTTCGTGCTCTTTGATGATTGCTTTGGCTTTCGCGTAGCACTCATCGATGATTCGTTTTACTTCATTGTCTATCTTCTGGGCTACGGACTCCCCGTAGGCTCTGGTGTGTGCCAGATCCCGGCCGATGAATACTTCGTCTTCATCATTGTCGTAGCTGATCAGGCCTACAGCCTCTGACATGCCGTACTTGGTGACCATAGATTTGGCGATTCCGGTGGCCTGCTTGATATCCTGTGAGGCTCCGGTGGTGATATCGTCAAAGATCAGTTCCTCTGCCACCCGGCCGCCCAGATCTACGATAATATCCTGGAGCATGCGGCCCTTTGTGTTGAACATCTCGTCGCTTTCCGGCAGGGGCATGGTGTAGCCGGCGGCACCCATTCCGGTGGGAATGATGGATACGGTGTAGACCGGGCCCACATCGGGCAGTACGTGGAACAGGATCGCATGGCCGGCTTCATGGTAGGCGGTAATGCGTTTTTCTTTTTCTGTGATTACCCGGCTTTTTTTCTCCGCTCCGATTCCGACTTTGACAAACGCACGGCGGATGTCCTGCTGGATAATGTAATCCCGCTCTTCCCGGGCCGCGAAGATGGCCGCCTCGTTTAAGAGGTTTTCCAGATCGGCCCCGGTGAATCCGGCGGTGGTCTGGGCTATCTGTTTTAAATCGATATCATCGCCCAGGGGTTTGCCCTTGGCGTGTACTTTCAGTATTTCTTCCCGGCCTTTTACATCAGGCCGACCGACTCCCACCTTACGGTCGAAGCGGCCGGGGCGTAAGATCGCGGGGTCCAGTATATCCACACGGTTGGTGGCGGACATTACGATGATTCCCTCGTTGACGCCGAAACCATCCATCTCTACCAGAAGCTGGTTTAAGGTCTGCTCTCTCTCGTCGTGGCCGCCGCCCATACCGGTACCACGGCGCCTGGCTACCGCGTCTATTTCATCGATGAAAATAATACAGGGGGCATTCTTCTTGGCTTCCTCGAACAGATCGCGGACACGGGACGCGCCCACGCCAACGAACATCTCCACAAAATCCGAACCGGAGATGCTGAAAAACGGAACCCCCGCTTCCCCTGCCACCGCCTTAGCCAGCAGAGTCTTACCGGTTCCGGGCGGGCCTACCAGCAGAACTCCCTTGGGAATCCTGGCACCTACCTGTATATATTTTTTCGGAGCTTTCAGGAAGTCCACGATCTCCTTTAACTCCTCTTTTTCTTCATCCAGACCGGCTACGTTCTTAAACGTTACCCGCACAGTGGAGTCATTGGCCATCTTGGCGCGGCTCTTGCCGAAGTTCATCATCTTCGTTCCGCCGCCTCCGCCTGCCTGCCGGTTCATCATCATAAACAGGAAAATGACCAGCCCTGCGGTTACCAGGATCGGCAGCCCGATGGTTAAAAATTTATTATCCCTGGCCACGTCTGTAAGAATCGGGTCGATTCCGTTGTCCCGAAGAAGCACTTCCGTCTCGTTCACATCTGATACGAACAGAGTCTTTACTTCGTTGGAATCCAGATACAGTTCCACCTTACCGGTAGGGACTTCCTGATTCTGCTGGATTCTGGCGTTCGTAACCTTGCCTTCCTTCAGGTCCGTGACCATCTGCTTATAGGTGTAGTCATCCGTACTGCGCATATTCTGGTTCAGCATCATGAATACGAACAGCACTGCCACAAGGATCAGCAGATAGAATCCCATCCCCTTTGATTGCTTATTCAAATGTCAAATCTCCTTTCACTGCTCAATTACTCCGATATAGGGGAGATTTCTATATTTCTGAGCGTAGTCCAGGCCGTAGCCCACCACAAATTTATCTGGAATATTGAATCCGACATAATCCACCTTCACATCCACTACTCTGCGCTCCGGCTTATCCAGAAGGGTACAGAGCCTTAAGCTCGCCGGGTTGCGCTTCTTAAGGATCTCCATCAGATAGTGAAGAGTCCGTCCGGAATCAATAATATCTTCTACAATTATCACATGCTTGCCTTCCAGCAGTTCATCCAGATCTTTCACGATCTTCACAACACCGCTGGAGCTGGTATCGTCTCCGTAGCTGGAGACATCCATAAAGTCCAGAGATACGGGCACGGTGATCCTCTTGGCCAACTCGCACATAAAGAATACGCCGCCCTTCAAAATACAGATCAGGTGAACGTCCTTACCTTCATAGTCCCTGCTGATCTGCATACCGATTTCTTTGATCTTGTCATCAACTTCCTGCTCCGTCAATAACACGCTTATTTTATCCGCCATCTCAATTCTCCTTTTCTACCTGTACTTCTAAGATTCTTTTTGTATCTTTGGTGATCTTATACCACTCGCTGATACGATATCCGATAATCCATATGATATGATCCGCATCCGCCAGAAGCGGGATGCTGTCCCTATTCTCCCTGGGGATCTTCCGGTCGATAAAATAGGATTTCAGTTTCTGGTGATCCCCCCCCGAATTGACAATCATGTAATCTCCCGTCTGCCTGGTCCGGATCCGGACACCATTTTTTATTTTATCATAATCAAACCATTTCGTATAGTTCTTTTCCGGAAAAGCTTCGGAATTCTCGCATTTCCTGACCTTAAACAGGAAGCGGTAACCCGGTAATTTTAAAATTCCACGCTCCTCCGGATCAACCGCCACTCCGCCCGGAACCCGATAATCAAATGCCGCCGGCACCGCGCCTCGCATCTGAACGCGTTCCCTGCTATCAGAATGGTCGAATTGGGGTTCTGTAAGCGGCATGATCCGGACCAGATCGATGTGATCATAACCACGCCGTCCGATGATCCCGTAAGGCAGATGTACTTCCTTCCCCACCCCCGCTCCTGTAAGCTGATCCAGCATCTCAATATGCCTGGCAGTGATGTCCTTCATCTGTCCAGCCAGCAGCTCCGCTGCACGGCGCAGCAGGAGGCGGCGGATCACAGGTTTTTCCGCAGACATGGCTGAGACATCCAGCCTCACGGTCCTATCCGCACAGTCCTTATGATCCTGTATCGCAGCACAGGTTTTAAAACGCTCGCCGGCATAGGACTCCAGAAACTCCTGGGCTTCCCTTATCTGACCGGCAGCCTTTACGATATGCTCTACTGCCTTTGTATTGATTTCACGTGCAGCATAAGGCAGTATATTCAGGCGGACCTTGTTCCGTACATACTCCTCCGTAAGGTTGGTCGCATCTGTGCGGTAGGCGATTCCACGCTCTGACAGATACTGCTCGATCTCCTGTCTGGAAACGCACAGCAGAGGACGGATGATCTTCCCTCTTACCGCCGGGATTCCGGCCATTCCCTTAAGTCCGCTTCCCCGGAACAGATTTAACAGCACAGTCTCCGCGTCATCATCCATATGGTGTGCCACTGCTATTTTATTCGCTTTATACTCCCGGCATGCCTCTTCAAATGCCTGATAGCGGAGTTCCCTTCCGGCTTCCTCCACGGACTGCTTTTTTTCCCTGGCGATTTCAGCCACACGGTAACAGTATTTCCGAAAAGGGATATCATATTCCTGACAGAGCTGTTGTACATACCGCGCATCCTCCTCGGAATCCGCGCCCCGGATACCGTGCTCCACATGTACCGCCACCAGTGTCAGCGGAATCTCCCTGCGAATTTCCATCAGCGTAAAAAGCAGGCATACGGAGTCCGCTCCTCCAGATACGCCTACAATTACCCTGTCATTGGCCTTCAGCATGTCATTTTCCGTGATATATTTCCATATTTTGTGTATCATGTCCCGAAGCTCCTTCTCATCCTTTAAATATATAGAGTTCCGGCAGAAAATGCAAGCTGGCTTTTCCTTTTTCCCTCCTCTTTATTTTTTCCAGATTCCGATAGCCAGAACCGTCATATCGTCTCTGGCCTTATTGTCATTATATTCTTTTGCACGCTCCAGAATGCGCCTGGACAGCTCTTTTGGATTATTTGTATCCGCTTCCATAATAATCTCCCGGATCAGCGTATCCTGCTCCTCGATGGGCAGAGCGTCCAGCACGCCGTCAGTGACCATAATGACAAAGTCACCGTCATACAGTTTTTTATTCGTCGAATCAAAATCCAGCTGATGGAAAACACCCATGGGAAGACTGGTGGAGGTGATGGCCTCCACCCAGTGGTCCCGTTTAATAAAGGTTGTGGAGGCTCCGACCTTCAGGAACTCACACACCCCGCTATATAAGTCAAATGCGCTGATATCGACCGTGGAGAAGGTCTGTGCATCGGTCCGTATGACCAGCGCAGAATTAATTAATTTAATGGCTGTCTCTTTGCAAAACCCAGCCTCCAGGAACTGCTCCAGCAGTTCGATCACCTGCTCACTCTCCTGGCAGGCGGGGATACCCGATCCCATACCGTCGGACAGACTGACCACCAGCTGTCCGTTCTCTGTTTGAGTAAATGCGAAATTATCTCCGGAGATCTTTTCGTCTTCTCTGGTAGACCTGGCCACCCCGTACAGCACTTTGAAATTTGTATCCTCCACAAACTGAGTCGTCCCATATTCCTGCCCTACGAAATTCCGGCTGTCCCTGGCCGGCACCATGGGCTTCTTTATCACTTTGGATAGCGCATTTGCGATCTCTTTGGTCGAGATACATTTTCCCCGCTGTTCTTTCATGGTCAGGTACACCTCCTGCCGTTTTTCCCTGTTCTCCAGCATGGAGACGGAAGAAACCGACACTCTCATACTTCTTAACTTTTTTCGGATCATATCCTCTAAGTCTTCATTCTGCTGTTCCCCCTCCTTCATATCGTCCGCGACCGTGACCATGATCTGGGCCACCTCGCTTAGCTGCGCCGCTACGGCCTCTCTGTTTTCCATCAATTTATTATTCCAGAGCAGGTTCTGCCTGGCTCTCTTAAAAATATCCACGGTCTCTTTCAGGAACCGCTTGCTGTGGATACAACGGTGGGAAAACTGCTGCTCTATGCCCGGGCTTAGGCGTTCCCCATTTTGTTCGATATCCGTAAAGATCTCGTATGTAAGCTTGTACGTATCCAGAAAATCATTTTTCCAGCATTTCTGCTTCCGCTCGCAGTTCTGGCAGATCCGGTCCGCGATCTCATCAAACATCCGTCCCACGTCCTGCTCCGATAAAGTCTCCTGGTAGCTGGGCATCTGGGAAACCGTGCTGGCCAGATTCTGAAAGGACTCTGCCAGGCCCTTCATCTTCTCCCGCACCGGATTATACTCTTCCACGTTCTCTTCTTTCTTCCGAAAGGAAAAATATAAAAACTTGCCGATCATAATATCAAAGATAACCGTCAGTGAGAATACAAGGACTCCCTCGCAAATGCCCCGAATCAGGTCGCCAACCGGCCGTACCATCAATAAATAATCGGTAAACTCCATTGCAGCGATCCCGGCTCCGGCGAAAAAACCCACTGCCCACTTTCCGACCCGTTCTCCTCCATTTTCCAGAAGGTTGGTCAATACCACGACGATCACCATACAAAGTCCATACTTTGCCACCTGCAGCAGCGTCCCCTGGGTAGCAATTCCAATCAGTACCGCCGGAAAAATCAGGGCCCGGTACGCGTTCTCCAGATATACCGCCGAGAACCAGGCCAGTCCCACTGGGAAATACCCCATCACCGCCAATCCTCCCGCACCAAATCCTGCCACCTGCAAAGCCAATTTCCTCCAAGATACTTTTTTCATGACGATCAGCCTCCCCTTTCCATGTTTCATACGATAACTCTTTCTTACGATATGCTGGTTCTTACAATATGCTGTTTTTTGAGTCATGCTCACCCACGTCCCATCCCCGGGCCGCAGCCGGCATCTATATGTAGTTGTCCGCATTTCCACACCTCTTTGTACCGCTTTCCCGTGTCGTGTACGCTATGCGTTGTGCTCTTCTTTCCTGGCACCATTTGTTCCGTGCGATACGTGCGCTGTGTCATGCGCCTGTTGGATCAGCGGCAGATGTACACCGTCATCCCTCCGGCGTTATGCGCTGATACTGCGGTATTATAGAGGCTCCCATCTGAAATCTTTGTCAAACGGAAGACCGATTTTCAAAAACTTTTAGACAAATATTTTCGGTTTTGCCTGACAAAGTCGGATGGAGGGACCTCATTCTTTTTAGGAAATTAAATTAAAACGACGCATAATCGCCCGTATATGCCTCGGGGAAAACCTTTGAACATCGGATTTCCCGGAGGCATATGCGGGCGATAAAGCATCGCTTACGCTTACTTTTATTTCTAAGATAAATATGATAATTGTTCGATTCCTCAATCTATCGTGTCAATTCACAATGAACACGCACGTATTCCGTCACTGCCTAATTATGTTCCTTTTCAGGTATGCTTATACTTCCCATAGAAATCGAAATCCGCAAAATAAAAAGCCCTTCTCAATCCACATAATTGTTGATTTCGAACGGCTTGTGAAACAAAAATATAATGTTGTTAAAATATGGAAAAACTCCTCTGCTGAAAACCTATCAGGAACATTGGTCGTTCCAGCAGCTGCAAGCATGCTATTTGCTGTCTTCCGGCTTGAAGATAATCTCGTCATCATAGACGAGCCCAAGCTTGTCCTTAGCTACCTCTTCGATATACTTTTTGGTATTCACGTATTTCTTCAAGTCTTCAATCTCTTTTGTCCTTTGCTTTTCTTCATCTATCTGTGCGTTGAGCTGATCGGCACGTTCCTGGTATGTTCCGCTTTTCGCACGCAGGTTCATACTGTTCGCATTGACCACTACCACGAGTGCCAAAACGACTACCGCGACGATTCTCATTCCGATTTTGTTTTGATTTCTTCTTTTCTTTCTTCTCCTGGCCATATGTATACCTCGCTGTCTGAAAACCCTGATTAATGTCTGCGTATTACTATTTTAACTTCTTTGCCCAGTTTTTTCAATCGTTTCCCAAAAAACTTTCTAAGTTTTTTCAGACGTTTTCCGACATGTTTTACCGGCTTGGCCGCCGTTCTTCCCATCCAGCGGAATGGACGCAGAATCAGGCCTATGATTTTTAGTATGGTGCGGACGATAAAGTTTAACGCGGCTGAGATGTATTTCACGAAGAATGGGCTGATGCTTATGTTGTAGAGGAGCATTCCCAGCACAATGGCAGCTATGGAGAATCCCCGGATGATTCCGTCGTTTTCCGTATAGAGCATCTTAAAAATCAGCAGCCCGCTCATGACCCAGAAGCACAGGTCCTCAAAAGCAGTAAAGATTACTCCGTGTTTCACCACCCGCCGAAAGATCCTCAGCACATCATAAATGAATACGATAAAAACTCCCGACAGGACGCAGTTTAAGAAAAAACGGGTTTCCCGCATGATATCCTGACTCATAGGCCGCCTACTTGAACAGTCTTCCGAGCAGGGATTCACCCTTATTTGCATAACCACTGACGTCGGAATAGGTCAGGCTGTCGATCTGCCCCTCGATATCGACCTCCCCTTTTTCCAGTGTCAGTCTGTTCACGTGCAGATCGTTTCCCTTAATCATCAGCATACCCTGGTCTGTCTCTAACAAAATTTCCTTAATATCAAAGGACAGCACGTCCGAAACACCACTAATCGTTCCCGATTTGCGGTTGTTTAAGATTACTTTGTGAGCTCTTTGCGTCTGTCTTTCTTCCACGATAGGACCCCCTTTTATTAAGATAAGAATTTCACTCGCGTAGCTTTCCGCCTGTGACGGGCCGCGCAAGCGGCATATTCGTCTTTCGTAAATTCTATGAAAGGGGACGTCCATTTATAACCTGATTATAAATATTTAAACAACTCAGCGGCCTCGTCCTTCTTAACCGTTTCCTGCACATCCAGAACTTCTATCTTCACATTCCTGGTTCCGAACTGGATCTCAATAATATCTCCAGCCTTGATGTCTACACTGGCCTTTGCCACTTTCCCGTTCACACTGACCCTGCCCGCGTCACAGGCTTCATTGGCCACGGTTCTGCGTTTGATCAGTCTGGATACCTTCAGATATTTATCTAATCTCATATTGTCTTCTCCTGTCTGCTTCCTGTTTTTTAACCCGTACTACTTTTATACCATATCATATACCATACCACATTATATCCCGATCCATCAACTCCTGGCAAGGCACTCTTCCTGCAGCCAAGCTCATCCTAAGGTTTATTCAGACAGTTACCGCCAGGATTTCCATATCACCGTCCAGTAGATAGGTTCCTTCTCCCGATTCCAGGAATAAACTGTCCCCTTTCTTTAACGGATATTCCTGTCCTTCCGACAGGAGTAAGCCCTTCCCTTCGATACACATGAGTGCGCAAAAAGAATCCGGCGATAAGTTTCCACATAATTTCCCCTGAACCTGATATTTATCCAATACCTGACGTCCTCTTTTATTCAGGTACTCCTCCAGGGGTAACCCGGTATAAGGCCCCCCTCCGGACACGGTTCATTCCGTGGCGGAAAAATGCGTACTACACGATGTTCTCACCCAATAAAATTTTGGGCATTGTGGTTAGGCAGCGGTTCCACCTTTTATAAAATTGCTCTAATCCAAGTTTTGAAACACGGGCATGAGTTTCTTCGTCCTCAAGTGTCCAGTGCAAAATATATGTGACTTTACCTACCCATTTTGTCAAGCGAATGGGTGGTTTTCCTTCCCTGACAGCGTTGAAACTCTCTTGCCGGTGTGTTCGTTTGATATACTTCACATCGATTACTCCGGGTTGCGAAAGATAGAACTCGGCAACCTCTTTCATTAAAGTTTCAATTTCCTCTTGTTTATCAATTTTTGCTTCATAAATGCAAATTTCATTAAACATCCCAATCCCCCCCTTTTTATAGCTATGAACACTCCTGGCTCATGATTGCATGAGTAATTAATTCAACCGCTTTGTCCACTCCGCCCTCTGCCTGTATTTTTTTTGATATTTCCTCCGCCTTTTTCCTCTTTTCATCATAAACCTGCTGCATTTCATTTATTGCCCCGATAATACGTTCTTCACTTAAATCCTTTGATCGTATCGGTTTTACAGAAACATCAAGTTCACTCAGCCGCATAGCAAATCCCATTTGGTCGAGTACATGCGGCACCGGTATCGATGGGATTCCATAGATCAGGGATGCTGATGCCGTTCCAAAACCACAATGATGGATAACACAATAGCCTTGCTTAAACAGCCAACTGTGCGGAACCGACCCGCATGCTATCATAGTATCCGGCAATTTGTAATTTTGTAACGATTTCTGGAATCCCTGGATAACAGCTCTTTTTCCACACGCTCTGAACGCGCGGATAAACATCCCGAGTTTTTCTCTTTCTTCTTTATCTTCAAAAGCCATTGCCCCGAGCGCAAGAATTATGGGCTTGTCTCCGTTTGCCAGGAAATCAGCCATTTTTCTTTCAGGTATATAATTTTTTTCATCCTCATACCAGTATCCAGTTAATATGTGGTGGCTTTCCCAATAGGGGTTTCTCTCTGTTACATACTTACTGATCGGTATCATATTTAATTTTTTAGACATTATTTCGTCTGATGATTTCACTTTAGGCAGTCCATAAACTTTTCTGATTTTGTTATATGGTTTTGCCATCTGTACACTTATCAGATTACCAACTAATTTGCCTGCCCACTTCTGTTTTTTCAGTTTCTCAGCAATCATTTCGGTCTGTAGGGTTACATTTACTGTAGGTATGCCGAGCGCTTCTGCTTCCGTCGCGCCCATTTGACTGTGTGAAACGATAATTAAATCGTTTCCTTTACATGCTTCATATATTTCATTTGTTGAATTTCGTATTATTTTAAAAACAAAATTCATTGTCTTCAACATGCTAACTATAGGATTCGAATTTTTACCCCGTATAATAGCTGCCGTCTTTTCTATATTTATATCAGGCCCGATTGGCTTAAAAGTAATTCCTCCGTGTTCTATTAACTCCTTCCAACATGGATGTGAACCAATTAGCGTTTCATACCCATATTTATTTAAAGCCCTGGCCAAGTAGATATATGGTTGTACATCTCCTCTTGTTCCCATAGTAAACATGGCTATTTTTTTCATAGTATTCCCCCGCAAACTAAAATTGTTTTTAAAATTATACCATACTCTTATCGAAGGAGTTATTCTTTTATTTGTTCAAAGTTCTGCTGGATCTTAGGCTGCGATCCTTCGGCCTCAGACTATCAGGTGCTGAAATATCTGTTCCAGGCTACCAGAAGGCACCCATTACCCCAAAAAAGGGCTGTCCACACTTTCGTGTGACAGCCCTGATCAGTTCAAATCCTGAGGTAAACAGAATTATGCGTTTACAGCATCTTTTAAAGCTTTACCAGCTTTGAATTTCGGCATTTTGGAAGCCGGGATGGTCATGGCCTCGCCACTGCGGGGATTACGTCCTTCTCTGGCTGCTCTTTCAGCAACTTCGAAAGTTCCGAAGCCTACTAACTGAACTTTTCCGCCTTTTACTAATTCTTCAGATACAACATCGATAAACGCTTTCACAGCTTTTTCTGCATCTTTTTTGGATAATCCTGTTTTGTCGGCCATAGCCGCTACTAAATCTTGTCTGCTCATGGATGAACTCCTCCTCTGATTTCTTACTGCAATAGTAGTATTAAAGCTATAAACACTTCAAAATTAGTTATAACTGTTTCCGCCCTATTTGTCAAGGAAATTCGTGATGTTTTGCCGCTTTTGCGGCCTTTTCTGCTTTCTTGATCTCTTCCCAGTTTAAAAGGACCTCTGCGGATGTGTCGGCATGTCCATTGCCAAATACATGCGGATGCCTTCGTACCATTTTCCGGGATATCCCGTTGATGACATCATCGATGGTAAACCGGCCTTCTTCTTCTGCAATCTGGCTGTGCATCAGGACCTGTAACAGTACATCCCCCAGTTCCTCACACAGGTTCTCATCATCCTTATTGTCTATGGCCTGCAGCACTTCTTCACATTCTTCCGTCAGACATGGCTTCAGGCTCTCGTGAGTCTGCTCCCGGTCCCAGGGACAGCCGTTCCCGGATCGCAGATGCCGGATGATATCCACCAGTTCCGCAAATGAGTAATTTTTCTCCATAGCTTCCATCATACCTCTCATAGGATAACCGCTTCCGTGCGAATGTTATGATTCACGGCCCCGCTGCCTCGGTTCTACAGCATGCATTCTACCATGGCCAGCACTTCTTTGCCAAGAGCTTCCGACTTCTGATCGGCGTCTTGCATGGAGCTTCCTTTGATCCCATAGTAGAATTTGACCTTAGGTTCCGTACCGGACGGGCGGACACATACCCACGCATCGCCCTCCAAATCGTAGTATAGGACGTTCGATGCGGGCAGGCCTGTGCCGGTAACCTCCCCGGTTTTCATATTCCTGACCGTGTCCAGCTTATAGTCTCTGGCGGATAATACCTGATAACCGCCGATGGCGGACGGAATCTCCTTGCGCAGATTTTCCATGATCTCCTGGATCTTCGCCAGCCCTTCGATCCCTTTGAGGGTAATGGACTTGACGTCGTCTTTGTAGTAGCCGTATTTCTCATACATATCGATCATGGCATCCCACAGGGTCTTACCCTGCGTCTTATAGTAGGCGGCCGCTTCGCACAAGGCCATGGTGGCGACGATGGCGTCCTTATCCCTTGCATGGGTGCCGATCAGGCAGCCGTAGCTTTCCTCGAAGCCAAAGAGATAGGTTCCTTTGCCGCTGTTCTCAAATCCCAGGATCTGCTGGCCGATGAATTTGAATCCGGTCAGCACCTCAATCAAGCGGATGTTGTAATATTTAGCGATCGCGTCTGCCATATTGCTGGTAACGATCGTCTTGATCAGGGCGCCGTCCGCGGGAAGGCCTCCGTTTTTCTCCCTGCGCTGTCCGATCTCGTATTCTGCCAGCAGGCAGCCGGACATATTTCCGGTAAGGGTGATGTATTCCCCTGTTTTGGTGTCTTTTACATAGACGCCCAGCCGGTCGGCATCCGGGTCGGTGGCCAGGACCAGATCCGCGTCCAGCTTCGCCGCCAGATCCAGCGCCAGCTTAAATGCCGCTTTATCTTCCGGATTCGGGTAGCTGACCGTAGGGAATTCTCCGTCGGGCAGTTCCTGTTCCGGTACCACGTAGACATTTTCAAAGCCCAGCTCCTTTAACACTCTTCTGGCCGGGATATTGCCTGTCCCATGAAGGGGGGTGTAGACGATCTTCAGATCCTTCTGCGCTGCTTTGATCGCTTCCGGATGGATCACCTGCTTTTTCAGCTCTTCAATATAGGGGTCGTCCACTTCACTTCCGATGACCTGATAGAGGCCGGCTGCCTGGGCGGCATCCTTGTCCATGGTTTTCACGGTGCTGTAATCGGTCACTTTCTTCACTTCCGCCATGATTCCGGTGTCGTGGGGCGGGGTGATCTGGGCTCCGTCTTCCCAGTATACCTTATAACCGTTATATTCCGGGGGATTATGGCTGGCCGTGATGTTAATTCCGGCGATGCAGCCCAGTTTCCTGACTGCGTAGGACAGTTCCGGGGTGGGACGCAGTGTTTCAAATATGTAAGCTTTGATGCCGTTGGCTGCCAGGCACAGCGCTGCTTCCTGGGCAAATTCCGGGGACATTCTCCTGGAGTCATAAGCAATTGCCGCTCCCTTGTCCTGAGCGCCGATACCGTTGATGTAATTGGCCAGTCCCTGGGTGGTTTTACGCACCGTATAAATATTCATACGATTGGTTCCGGCTCCGATTACTCCGCGAAGTCCGGCCGTTCCGAATTCCAGATCGGTATAAAACCTCTCCTTAATCTCATTTTCATCGTCAGCAATACTCTTGAGTTCTTCTTTCGTAGCTTCGTCAAAATAAGGATTTGCAAGCCACTCCTGATACAATTCCTTGTAATCCATGGTAGAACCTCCTTTATGATCTCTTACTCCTCCCGCACTGTCCGGCGGAGTATATAGAAAGGTGCCATCGAAGGTTCTGGCTCATCGATGGCACTTCCCTGCTAGAGACATTATATAATAAAAAAGCAAAAAAAGAAACTCTTTCATCGCGAAACTCAGGAAAATAGTTCCTGCAAAAACCGCTCCCGTTCGACATTCTGACGGACCAGAATCTCCAGTTTCTCTGTATTTTTATCCGGTATCCACGCCTTGTTGCCATTGTAATAATGATTGGCCACCTTCCAGAACTTCTCCGGATAGGAAAGCCGCAGCCGCAGATTCTGAAGCTCACTTTTATCCGTTGACCTCACCTTCACATACTGATCCACCATCTTGCTCCCAAGGGAGGCGTCCCAGTCATGCTTCTCCAGGATCTTCCGCATGAAGTGATAGAGATCGCTGATCTGCAGGTCCACACAGCATTTGTCAAAGTTGGTCACGATCACACCCTCCCGGCAGTAGACCAGGTTATGGTGGTTAAATTCTCCGTGGCAGACTTTTCCCTCGTTTAAGGCGTTCTCCCACAGTTTTTCATACCCTGAGTTCTTTATCTGATCGAGAATCTCCTCTCCTTGTTCGTAGAATTCCTGATAATGATTCAGGTAACACAGTTCAAACTGGGACTTCCTTCTCTTGCTGCGTATAAAGTTCCGGACTTTTTTCAGTTCTTTGTTATGCCGGTCATATTCCAGGATCAGGTTTTCCGCGCACAGCCTGTTCCGTTCTTCCAGGTTTAAAGTCTCAAACTCTTCAAACTTCATATACTTATGTAGGGCGGCCAGCTTCTTCACCGCAGCCAGAATGTCCTGCTCACTCTTGGTGTCGCACTCCCGGCCCTCAAACCATTTTTTAACGATATAGGGGGTTTCGTCACGATCTAAGGATATGAGTTCTCCTTCTTTATTTTCGACCAGGGTATCCACCGGAAATCCTTCAGCTTCCAGGTTCCTTAACATCTTCTGCTGATATCCCAGCTTAAACCTGGACCCCTGAAATTCTTTCAAAAGCTTATTTCCCTGATCAGTCTCACAAATGAGGGCCCCTCTTCCCCTGCGAGTCGTGAAAATCTGTAAATCATATTGTTCTAATACGCTAAGGCCCCTGTCATTCACTTTCCATCCCCCCGTTGTTTTCCTTCTAAGGTGTTCTTTCTATTCTATGAAAGGGCGGGGAAAAGTATGCAGACTGGGAAAGGAATAGATCTTCATGCAGCCGTCTGCCTGGCTGATCCTGACACATATGTACCGCCAGACGATAAAGCGGCAGATTCAGATCCCAACTCAGATCCAAAAGTACCGAAAAATCCACATACTTGTATTGTTTTGTGCATGGTTTTTCCTGTATTGCCGATATATACTAAGTATAAAACAGCGGTTTGGGCCGGTCCCACAGGCGGATAAAATTCCTCGCGGCCAGTACCTCCCGCATAAAAATGGAACCTCTGAAGGAGTTCAATCTATGATAAAGATCAAAACACGCTTACTGCTTCTCCCCCTGACCATGATATGCCTGATATCCTCCGGCTGTCAGAAACAGTCTCCCGGCACACGAGACACAGATGCACACAAAGCGGAAACCATCACGTTAATGGCCTCACGGAACTGGATCAGGGATGTCGATCTTGAATTATTTGATAAATATAAAGAAGAAACCGGTGTTACCGTCACCGTACTCACTCCGCCGGATCACGGCTACGACTCACTGCTCATCTCCTCTCTGTCAGGAGGTACTACCGCGATCGACATGTTCATGTTCCACAGCGGATCTGTCGCCCGGTCAGCGGGAATTCCCTCTATCGCGTTAGATCTGAGCGGGGAACCCTGGGTAGGCCGTCTGGAGGAATGGGCCAGAAGTACGAATACCCACGACGGCAGGCTCCTTGGATTCAGCACCTGGGGGATTGATTACGAAGGGATTCTATATAATAAAACATTCTTTCAGGAAAATGATCTGGCTGTGCCGGATACATGGGACGGCTTTCTCTCCCTGTGCGGACAGATCAAAGCACTGGGAACATATCCGTTATATGAAAGTATCAACAGCAACTGGCACGCGCAGGAATGGTTCTACGCCGCCACCCCCATACTCAACCGGGAAAATCCCAACTTCGTTCACCAGCTGAATCTTTCCGTGGATAACAAATTTTCTGAACTCTCCGGGCTCAAGCCCGCGCTGGAACAGATTCGCGCTCTGATGGCCGACACTTCGCTGTATACCCATGAAGATACAGCCGACGACTGGCTCGGCAGCTACCGGGCTTTGAAAAACCGGGAAGCCGTGATGATGGCCTCATACTCGGCCATCGCCTCGGAACTGGTGGATGATTACGGGAGTGAAGACGAATGGGGAATGTTCCCGATTCCCCTCTGTGACAATACCGTCGCCGTATCGAATGGAGGCGGTCCCTCCAAATATATTAACAAAAACAGCCAAAATATCGACATCTGTCTTGATTTTCTGGATTTCATGGCACGGCCTGAGAATCTGGAGATTTATTACGAATCCAGAACAGACCTGGTAAGCGCGGCGTTTCAAAATGTAAAGGCGGCAAAACCCACCACCGCAACTACGGAAATACTGGAGCGTTCCACACAGACTCCCCAGACCATGATGATGAAAGAACTCCTCCACTGGGATCCCAACATATATCAATATATGCAGGGCTTTGCCAATGAAACTTTGAGTGTGGACGAATTTATTGATCATATTGACAGGTACCGTGCTTCGATGCTGAAGACCGATACGGGGACAACATTTAAAAAGCTATATTAAAGGAGGAGATTATGGCAAAAAAGCAATCTATTTCCTCCCGGCTGTTCCGGCCTTATGCACTGCTGTTCGGTCTGTTTTTTGCCGTTCTGGTCGTTATATTTATCATCTATACCACATACAGCATCGAGGGGAAGCTGGTGGAAACCCAACGGCAATTATCCGATAATATCCGGGAGAACATTGAGAATTATTTCATGAATATGAATGACTTTTCCATCTCTTTGATGAACTCCACGGAATTCTGCCAAATTGCGGTTCAGGATCTTCCGCAAGCCTACGTCTCAGGTCAAAGCGATCTGACCGGAATTCTGTTCAGTGAACTGTATCTTCGGGCTTATCAGATGTTTGAGCGGGGCTATCAGATCGGTATCCGGACAGATTCCGGGTATTATATCTGGATGGGCAACACGTATTTTATCAGTCGTATCGATGGTGACATCCCTGACATTTATCAGGATTATGACGGCAGCAGCCATATGATGCTGATGAAACTTGACGCCAATCCCTATCTGCTCCGGGAAATCGAACACTCGGATGACAAATATCTCACCGATCCCGGGCCTGTCATCACCTTATCCCGAAGCATCAACAGCCTGAATGTATTCGGTTACAGGCAGGCGATGCTGGAGATCCAGATCCCGGCCGGGGAGCTGGATCGTCTGCTGGCACGGCTGGTGGTTCAGTCCCAAAACGGACTGAAGGTGAACCTCTATGACGCTTACGGGGATCCCATTTATGAGCAGCTTCCCATGAAAGACCCAAAGCTGGTGGATGGACTGCTCAAACAGAAACAGCATAATCTGGGAGAAAATATTGTGGAGGTTATGCCGTTGCTGGACGGAAATCTGTACATGGTGTCCTTCATACCGGTATCCCAGCATTACGCCAATATGGCCCGCTTTCTGGCGTTGGCCATCCTGATCGGCGCCTCCTTGATCCTCCTTATGCTCTTTATCACCTATAAGATCTCCAGCCGCATATCCGGACCCATAGGAGAGATGTGCCGGCAGATACAGAGGCTGGATTATGAAGTGGCGGATACGGACAGCCTGAAAAAGGTTTCTACGGATATCCATGAACTGGATTTTCTGGCCCAGACGATCAGCGGTCTGCATCATAAGCTCCGTGAATCGCTGGGACAGATCGTTCAGCTGGAATCTTACGAGATTCAGTCACAGCTGCTGGCTCTTCAGGCGCAGATGCAGCCCCATTTTCTGTACAATACGCTCATGACCATGTCTGCGATCGCACAGTCCAACGAGGATTATGAGGTGACACAGATCTGCTATAATCTCACTGGTATGCTCCGGTATATGGCGGAAAAAAACAGCGACGGCGTATCTATCGCAATCGAACTGCAGCACCTGGAAAATTACATCCAGATCATGAGAATCCGTTTCCCGAACCTGGATATAGATGTCCGCATCCCAATGTCCATGATGGCAATTCAGATCCCAAAGCTGATTATACAGCCGTTAGTTGAAAACAGCCTGAAATACTGTAACCGTGAACAGTGCCGGATCGAGCTTAAGGGCAGCGTGTCCGAAGGCCGATGGCGAATCCGGATCTGTGACAATGGAATTGGCTTTACCGGGGATAAAATCCGGCAGTTATATGAACAATTTGACAGGATAAGCCGCGACCATACATTAGCCAGCCGGAAAATCGGGGGGCTGGGGTTGGAAAATATCTATATGCGTCTTAAATTATTCTATAAAGAAGACATGCTTTTTACCATCGCCGACCGCCCGGAGGGCGGAGCCTGTATCGAAATCGGCGGATTAACAAAAAAGGAGAATGGCCAATGAATTATAACCTGCGAGTCATCGTTGCGGAGGACGAACAGCGGATCCGCGCTCATATTACTGAAACGCTTCAGCGCGCCTGCCCGGAAGTCCGGCTGGTAGCAGAGGCGGGCAACGGAGCAGACGCGCTGAAGCTGGCGGCAGATCTGATGCCTGATGTCATCTTGACGGATATTAAAATGCCGGTCATGGACGGACTGGAATTAGCCCGGCAGCTTCATATGAGATACCCAAAGATTATCGTTGTCATTATCAGCGGTTATTCGGAATTCGAACTGGCACAGCAGGCCATGCGCTTTGGCGTGTTTAACTATCTGCTCAAGCCTTTGGAACCGGATAAACTAAAGGATACGTTTCAGGATATTCAGGAAGAATGGCTGTCCAGCCATTCCCGGCGAAAACGTTCCTTTTTACTGCCGGAGGGAGTGCGCACGGGTCAATCCGGAACCGATCTGTTAAATCATGACCGCTACCTGATGTGTTTAGTCTGTATCGGCAATCTTTGCAGTGTGGGATATGACGCAACGTTAGATGACTATTTTGAGGATCTCTTTATGCACATCGATTGGGATGGTGTGCTCGGGTTCGATCCTTCCCTGACCGGGTGGATCTTATCCGATGAGCCCGCAGTAAACCAAAAGTGTCTGATGATCCCCCACGATCCGCAAAATCATATCAATGTCCTGCTGTTTGTACAACGTCTGCAAAAGGCTTTGAGACAGACCCTTGTATACAGTAACGTCACCATATGCTTCACTCCCGCACCCGTGCCGCGCGGCGAAGTGTGGATGACCGCCCAGCGTCTGCGCCATGTGATCCAGAATCATCTGGTATTGGGCGGGTCAGGTCTTTTTACCGCGGACCAGCCGGACCCAAAGGAGATTACCGAATTATATAACATCGCCCGAATCCGGGTCGAGAGTATTATCCGTTCCGCGATCCGCACGACGAACCTCCAGCAGCTGCACATAGAACTTCAGGAAGTTTTGGATTTTGCGAAAGATAATCATTTTCCGCAAAAACAGTATGAAAAACTCTTTATGCACACCTTCCATATCCTGGAATTTTCCATGAGGCGATATGATACCGGCACCGTCGAAAAGTTGATGGAACAGCTGAAGCAGGAACTGTGCCTCGAAATGGAATCAGAGACCATCGATCAGCTTTTTTTCCATTGCGTCGACAACTTTCTGAAATCGCAGGTTCCCTCGATGAACAAGGAAGAAATGCAGCTGTCCCTTTTAAAATATGTGGAGGATAACTATCAAACCATCGAGAACGTGGAGGACCTGGTATCCGTATTTAACTACAGTTATACCTATATCACCCGCATTTTCAAACAGTTAACCGGCGTTACCGTGAACAAATACATTACGGATAAGCGGATCACTGCCGCGAAAAAAATGTTTGACTGCAATCCGGATATCAGCATCAAGGATGCGGGAAATTGTGTGGGCTATCATGATCAGCACTATTTCAGCCGCATCTTCAAACAGGTCTGCGGTATCAGCCCAAAACAATATAAAGCGGAAACCTTGCAGGACCGTGACCCGGCAGCCGCCCTGCTTCAGGCAGGTCAGGATCAACTCACCTGATGATACCGGATTGTCCACATAAGATTGCCGGATAATGCATAGAAAAGATCTGAGGTGAATGCTACTATATTGGCGTATACAATCTATGGTTCTCAAATTCAGGAAAAGTAGGAACTTTCCATGATCAGTTACCATAGGAAAAATGAGGAGGAAAATGTACATGGTTAAGGTACGATGGAAAAAACTGATCGTCATGCTTATGGTGATCTCATTGCTCCCCTGGGGTACTGTGCAGGCGAAGGCCAAAGGAAATGCGGCGCCGGATAACTGGGAACAGCTGAAGGGAATGCTGGCGCAGTACGGCGGTACATGGGAACAGCCCGACTTTAGCGGGGCAATCACTAATTTGATGCCAACAACCGCTCTGCTGGGAAATGGCGATATGGGAGCCGTCTCCTATGGGAATTCGCGCGAAAAGACTTATCTGATTACGAAGGGGGATTTTTGGAACTGCGGCGATCTGTCTACCAACCAGTTAAGCGGGACCAATCCCAAGAGAATTTCCCCGCTGACGGTTGGGGGACTTTCGATCCGGGAAAAAAGCGGCGAAGATATTTCGTTGGAGCCAACGGTTACGGCGTGCGGATTTATAGACGATTCTGATCCCGCCTGGAGATACAAGCCGGAAGGTATTCTCGACGGCAAGATGAGCGCGGATAATGAAACATGGGCATGTAAAGAAAATCATGGAGTTTCAGGGGAACATTGGTTTCAAATCGACTTAAAACAAATCAAAAAATTATCTTCTTATACGCTGTATCATCAGGGAGCATTTAACGCAGCCGGAAGCGCCCACAATACGGTGGACTTCACAGTAAAAATCAGTACAAATGGCGAGGATTGGACGGAAGTACAGAAAGTAAACGGGAACACCTCCAAGGTAACACAGAAGGATTTTGATGAACCCGTTGAGGCGAAATATGTAAGGGTTGAGATAACAAAACCCTCCTCAAGAGATCATACTGCGAGAATACCGGAAATGAAGCTCGTGACAGAAGAAGTGCAGGTTTCTGTCGACGCATGCGGCTTTATAGATGATCCGAATCCTAACTGGCAGTATAAACCAACCGGTATTATCGACGGAAAATGGTCCGCAGACAATGAACTGTGGGCTTGTAAGGAAAATCACGGAACCCTGGGAGAGCACCATTTTACCATTGATCTCGGTTCCGAAAGGGTATTGAAAAAATATACGATCTATCACCAGGGCACCTTTAGTTCTGCGTCCACGGATCGGAATACCAGAGATTTTACAGTTTCTGTCAGTACGAATAAGGAACAGTGGACCGAAATTGAGAACGTAACGGGCAATGAAGCTAATGAGACGACGAATGTCTTACCGGAAGCCGTCAGGGCCAGATATGTCAAAGTGCATGTTACGGATCCGGCTGCCAGAGAGGGAGATGAAACGGTCCGTATATGCGAGATGAAGCTCTATGATGATGAGGGGACCAACCTTATTACCGGCGAAAAAAGCGATTCGGCATTTCAGGAGCATCAGGACATTACAAATGGGGTACTGACTACGGACATGACATTTTCAGATGTTCCGGTTACGATGAACACGCTGGTGTCGGCAAATGAGAACCTGATGATAACGGAAGTGACATCAAACGGCGATCATCCCATCGAGCTGGAATCAGAGATCTGGACAAACAACGACGTAGCTTTATTCCCGACAGAATCCAATGTGGATGGAAATCGTATCTGGGCTGCCAGAAAAAGCTCCAATCAGGCAAAAGAGAACGAGATATCCTGGACGTCTGAGGTGGCTCTGTACGCACAGGTACTGAACGCCAAAAATGTGCAGGCCGTAAAGTGTGATGAATCCGGCTCCAAACTGACCTTTACTCTGGAACCAGGCAACACGGTATATCTGGTAACTTCTGCCGGAGGCGGCGGTAAGACATACAATCATCTGGATGAGCTGGCTGGACCGGATCCAAAACAGGAAGCCGCGGATCTGCTGGATCGTGCGGGCACTGAGGACGCGGTTGCAGACATCAGGCAGAACAGCTTCAACTGGTGGCAGGACTATTGGATGAAATCCTACATCAACATAGGGGATGATCTGTTACAAAAATACTATTATGGTTCTCTCTACCAACTGGGAGCCGGCGCAAGGGGCGACAAACTGCCGCCCGGTATATTCGGAATCTGGAACACCACGGACGGAGCCATGTGGAATGGCGATTATCACATGAATTACAATTATATCGCCCCGTTTTATGGAATATATTCCAGCAACCGCTGTGAAATAGCAAGATCTGTGAAAGACCCGCTGCTGGATTATATGGAAGAGGGAAAGAGAAGAGCGAAGACAGATATTGCCAAAATATTCCCGAACTACATAAATGGCGGGGCGGGAACTGCCGATTCCGGCGTGACCTTCCCGGGCAGAGAGGATCTGAAAGACGGAATCGACGATGCGGTCCTCTATCCGGTGTCGCTTGGGCCCTGGGGAACATCCGCATGGCAGGATGCCAACGGCGGATATCTGATGCAGATGTATAACGCTCCTTTTTCCAGCCAGGCAATTACCGCGTATTATACCTATACGCAGGATGCGGCATATCTTCAGGAAGTTTATCCGCTGCTGCTGGCGGAGGCGAATTTCTTTGAGAAATGGTGTGAAAAGGAAGAGCTTGATTCCGGTGAATACCGGTATAATATCTGGACAGGCGCCCATGAAGATACGTTTGACTTAAACGCGCCTACGGCGACGGGAACCGTCAAAAACATTTTATCCTGTCTCCTTGAGGGGACGAAAGCGGGTGCGATCGATCCTCCCGCTGATAAGGTGGCCGTATGGGAAGATATGTATCAGCATATGGCCGATATACCCATTGAGACTTATACAAACGGAAGCTTCAGCAAGCCGGTCATCCCCTTAAGTGAAAAAGGGGTAAAGCTGTGGCCCGGTTCTGCAACCGTTAATCTGGAATTTATCCATCCGGGCGAGCAATTGAATTTTGACTCTTCTCCGGAGCTGTTGGAAGCCGCCAGGAATTCCGTGGAACAAAAAGAACTGGTCAATTCCAATATCTGGAACCAGATTAATAACACGCCCAAGATTTATGTTCAGGCCATCCGGGCCGGGTATTCTCCTTCCTATGTCATGGAGAAATTCAAAACCCACCTAAACGCGATGGAAAAGAACTTTGCGGTGGTAGATGGGTATCACGGGATCGAAAAAGCCGGAGGCATCGAATTTATAAATAACATGCTGCTGCAAAGCGCTGACGGGATTATCAAAGTATTTCCGAACTGGACAGGAGCGGATGCCGGTTTTACCTCTCTAAGGGAAAAAGGGGCATACCTGGTGTCATCGTCTCTAACAAATCAGACGGTCGACTATGTGGATATCATCAGTGAAACCGGAAATCCGATACAACTGATATGTCCCTGGGAAGGCGCGCAGGTCACGGATGAAAATGGTGGCATTGTAGAATTTGAATATCTGGAGACGGGGAATTCGAAGGAAAAATATATAAAATTCCAGGCAGAAGCCGGTAAGAGCTATCATGTAATACAGGGTGATACGCCTGTCGTACCGGACAAAACCGCTTTACAGGATTTGTACAATTCGTCGCTTGAGAAAAACGAAGAGACCTATACCGGACAGAGCTGGTTGGATCTCATCGCTGCCAGGGAAGAGGCGGAGAATGTCCTTTCTAATCAGGACGCGGACCGGGACATGATCACAGCTGCATATGACAAACTGGTAGAGGCGATACAGGCACTGATCGAGAGAGCGGATCTGACCGAACTGCAGGGCCTTTATGACCAGCATCTGCCGAAGCTGGACGAAGAAAAATATACGCAGGACAGTCGAAACATCCTCCGGGAAGCGTTGGAAAATGCGGCGAATATTATAGGAAAAGGAATCGAGGCCGGCAGAAAGGAAGCGCAGGAAGCTGCAGCCGGTATAAGACAAGCCGTTCTGGATCTTGAGTTTCAGGATATTGACTATGAAGCATTGCAGGAAAAGATAAAGGGGGCGGAAGAGATTCCGCAGGATAAGCTGACCGCCGGCTCTCTGGAGAAACTATTGGCCGCTTTGGAAGAGGCGAAGAAGATCGTTCCGGAAGCTGCTAAGGAAGAGCTGTGGAATGCGGTGAACAGTCTCATGTCTGTCGTCAACGAATTAGAGTATATGGCCGACTTAAAGGGACTGCAGGCACTCTATGATAAACTCTTTGCAGAGTCAGGGACATGGACGGATTATACCGATGAGACTGTGGCGATCCTGCAGGGATTCATGACGCAGGCGGAAGCTCTGCTGAGCCGAACGGATCTCACCTCAAAAGACCAGGCAAATATCGATGATATAGCAGCGAAATTAGAGCAGAGCGCCAAGGGGCTGATTCTCAAGCCCGCGGATAAGGCGGTTCTGGAGGAAGCTATATATAGAGCGGAGTCCATCGACTACACGATCTATACGAGTTCTTCCGTGTCAAAAGTGAGCGCTAAGTTAAAAGCGGCGAAAGAGCTGTTCATCAATACCGAACTGACGATCCGGGACCAGCAGAAGGTTCAGGATATGGCCGATCAATTAAACATTGCCCTGGATGCGCTGGACAAAAGAGCGGATAAGGCAGCGCTTAACAAGCAGATAGCGCGGGCAGAGTCGCTTTCTAAAGATGAATATACAGCAAATTCATGGAAACTGTTAAGTGATGCACTGGAAGCCGCCAGAAATATTCACAATGATGACTCCATCGGAGAGTCCGGCCAGGACCGGGTGGATCAGGCGGTTCAGCAGCTGACTGATGCTATAGATGGTCTTAAGAAAAAGCCCCTGGAGCCGGAACCGACTCCCACCGTGAAACCGGAACCTTCTGTACAGCTGGAGATCCAGCACGGTAACAACGTACCGGCTCTAAATCTTGGCAAAGACGCCGATCTGTCCAGGGCATTTCTGAGCGAAGAGGAGCAAAAGATGATGGCGCAGGGCGTCAGCGCGACAGTCCGGATCCTCATTGAAAATGCCAATACCAAAGCGGAAGAATTAGAGCAGCTCAACCGGGTCCTGGGTGAAAACAATCTGGCAGATATCTGGAATATTCAGATCCTCAAGCGAATCGGGAATGGCCAGGAAAGCGGGGTTCATATACTCAATCATCCGATAAGATTCACGCTGGAGATTCCCGAGAACCTCAGAACCGGTACCGCTTCACGTAAATTCTATCTGTACCACCTTACAGAAACAGGTATCGATATACTGGAAGATCTGGATCAGGATGCCAATACGATCACAGTGGAAAGCGGAGAATTTTCCCTATATGCACTGGTTTACAAGGATGATAAGCAGAAGGAGGAAACCACCGATGACAAACCTGTATCCAACGACAGCGGTTCAGGGGATAACAGCGCCGTTGATCCGGCTCAGACCGCGGATAACTCACCGCTCCTTATCTATATCATTTTGATGGCGATTTCCATACTGGCCGCTGCTGCCTGTTATATCACCAGAAAAAGTCATAAAATAAAGGAAAAGTATTGATAGGTGTTTGGGATATCTAATCCTTCCCGCCGTAGTGCGATCCCCGCGGAGCGTTTTATTTCATAGGAGCACTTTCCTATGAAATAATATTCCCACAGGAATCAAGGATTTGTTATACTTGATACTCCTGTGGGAATTTTCTTTTCTCTAAATAATCTTCTGTCCAGCGTCGGCTATGGCTTCCTTAAACGGCAGCGTCGGCTCTCTGAAAGGAAGGATAGCGCTGTTGTAAATTGTACTGTTAGGTTTACTGCCGGATATCCACCAGGCCCATGTCCAGACTGGAGTCTGAGAATTCATAGGTACCGCCATAGGTGTCCAGGTTCAGATACAGCATACCCAGTTCGTTTTCGTTAACCACGTATGCGATATGGACGGTTGCGGTCTCACCTGGTTTGATGCTGTTGATATAGTTTTTGTTTTCTGATCCGCCCAGGACATCATGGTAGGGCATTTCCAGATTCTGCAGCGGGCTGGTCCCGGAGCTTACGTTCCATTGGTCGCCGTCCTTGGGCGTCTCACCCTGGTAGATGGCGTAGTTGTCTGTATTTTCCTGTATTTTCATAAGGCTTGCGAAATACAGGACGTCCTTTAGCTCGGTACCACCGGTATTTTGGTATTCTACCGTAACATACACCAGTTTTTGAGGGACTTCCCGGGTTTCTATGATTTCGTCCAGGGAATCTACGCCATTTCCGGTTTTTATATAGTTGATCGTGTTGGGAAGCAGCTTCCCGCCGGCATCAACGGCTCCGTCGAATGCGCTGTCCATGTAGGCCGGTTCCAGAAGGCTTACATCGTCTGTAATCTGTACATCGGTTACTTTAATCTTCAGATTAGACGCCAGTTCAGAATCCAGGGAATCTGAGGGAGAGAAGGAATCACCTATTTTGTGGACGTTCTGCATTTTTTCTTTGGGTACGGTAAGGCACATCTCCCATTCGCCGGATTCGCTTAATTCTTCGTTCTCCTTCACGGAAGCGGCATAGTCGCTCCATGCAAGAGCAGATGTACCTTCACTTCCGTCTTCGGCCGGGGTCAGACGGATTCCTTCGGCTATCTTCAAGGCCTCTTCCCTGGTTACATCCTCACCTACGAACATCTGGACAACGTGATGGACTTCCGGGAAGGAAAGGTAGATTCTCTGGTTAAAATTAATACTGCCGTCGTTTCCTTTCTGCATTTCCAGGTAAACACCATCATGTCCTCCGGCCAGGATATTCTCACTGTTCAGGACCCCTGTATCCAGTACCCGGAATGCGTCGTCTCCCTGGTCCATACTATAAAGGACAATACTTACCCCACCGATATGCAAAGTATCGGCGTAGCTGTATTTCCCTTCTTCCGTCCGGACCATTCCTTCGGGGAGATAATCGACTTCTAATGTTACAGAAGGTATATTAAGCGGAGTGGACTGACCCTGTGCCTGTGTTCCCGCTTCCGTCACGTCCGCCTTCTGAATCGTGGTCTCTACCGCATATTCTCCCGCCGCTTCCCGGTTCATCTGGTATAGCTTAACTCCCGCGAATACGGTGGTTCCCAGTATCATCACGGCTGCTGCGGATGCTACTGCGATCTTAGCGACCGAAAAATGGGGTTTCACGGTTTTTATCTGCTTTGCTACTTCCCGTTCTACCATAGCTCTCATATCTACCGGCATTTTGGGGAATTCCTGTTTCATGTCTTCTAATCTCATCACAGCGCCTCCTTAGCTTCCAACTCATTTTTTAATCGTGCTCTCGCTCTGGCCAATCGGTTTTTGACTGCACTTTCCGAGAGATCCAGCAGCTGCGCAATCTCACGGACGTTATATCCATCTACATAATACAGGATGATGGTCAGTCTCGCGTCCCTGGGCAGCAGGCCGACTGCCTCGTACAGATCGGAGTAATCCCTGGTCTGTGCCTCCATATCTTCCGGCATATAGCTTTCCAGCGAGACGATCCGTTTTTCTGTCCTCATAATCTTGTAGCATTCGTTGATCAGAATTCGGATCAGCCAGGTCCGGGCATAGGCATCTGATTTCAATGCGTGTAATTTTGTAAATGCTTTCACGATTGCTTCCTGTATGGCGTCCGCACAGTCCGCGTCGTTGCGCAGCAGCGTCCGCGCCACATGATACATGGTGTCCTCGGAAGCAATGATCAGCTCTCCTAATTGTTCCTTCTTCATGTTTGTCCTTCCTGCCGGCCGGCATTTCTTTTTGTTTCATAAGTTAGATGCACGAAGGGGGGATTCGGTCCCATGGATTTTATTATTTTTGACTTTTATGGTCCGGGAAGAACCCTGGGGGCGGGATGGGGGACTCCTGTTTCGGGCGGCGGGGCGGGCTTCTGGCCTTTGGCGGGCGGAGGGCTGTTTGCTGGCAGCTGCTAAGTGGAATCCGGCGGGCAGACTCAGGACCCGGTCCAATTCACCGGAAACGCATGATGCGTTTCCAGTTCAGTGGACCTTGCCCGTCGGACGTGAAGTCCGCCGGGCATCCTGAGTCTGCCCGCCGGATTCCGCTAAGCAGCTGCACAGCCGCCCTATGCCCGCCAAAGGCCAGAAGCCCGCCCCGCCGCCCGAAACAGGAGTCCCCCATCCCGCCCCCAGGGTTCTTCCCTGCATTGGTGAAGGCTAAGTAGTTAATGCGTAATATTTTTACATGTTGATCTCATAAGTTTGTTCATGTTAGGTCGTATTTTTAGGGATTTGCCCTGTAGCAGTATTAGATTCTGCCTTTTACGTCCGTGTATGATATCTGCCAGCTTATCAGGGATTTGCTATTTGGGCTGCCAGTTCCAGCAGTTTTTCTTTGTCGTTATAGTCCGGATTATCCAATACTGTGTTTAATAATCTGCGGAGGGTTTCTCCGACAAGGCGGCCCTGGGGATAGCCAAGGGCCAGCAGGTCTTTTCCGTCTACCGCCAGATCTTTTAGAATTACACATTGGCCTTTGGCCAGAACTGTATGATATAGTCCGGTGATCTGGGCTAGTTTTTCCAGGCGGGCTTCGATAAGCGAAGGGTTCTGAGACAGGTAGTCGGCCTTCCTTACCTGAAGGAAAAGAGGAAAATATTCCGGGCCGATCTGGTTCATCGCCCTGCGGACACTCCTGGCATTGGGGGCCAGCTGATAGTCGTGGTATTTGACCAGATGGGTGACCGTGTGTACCGTGTCGTTGTCAAAGCGAAGACGGTTCAGGATCGTTCTGGCCATGCGCTCTCCCTGGACGGCATGTTTGTAAAAGTGATCGGTTCCGTCGGCATCCGTAGTTTTGGTTACCGGTTTGGCGGCATCGTGGAGCAGCATGGTGAGGCGAAGTACCTTATCTGCCGGAACCATCTGGATCGACTTCAGAAGATGTTCTCCTACATTATAATTATAGCCGGGATGATTCTGTACCGTTTTCATACAGTTGTCGAATTCCGGCAGGATCACGGCTGTAATCCCCATGTCATAAGCCTGCCGGAGAGTCTCCGGATGGTCGGAGACCAGCAGCTTGACCAGTTCGGTCTGGATTCGCTCCACACTGATATAGACCAGGTTCGAAGCCATACTGCGGATGGCGCGGCAGGTGTCCTTCCCGATATGGAATCCAAGCTGAGCCGCGAAGCGGACCGCTCTTAAGATGCGCAGGGCATCTTCGGTAAAGCGTTCCGCGGGATCGCCTACACAGCGGATGGTTTTATTTCTAAGGTCGTCAAGGCCGCCGAACAGGTCGATCAGGCCGGCTTCCTCATTGTAAGCCATGGCGTTGACCGTAAAATCCCGGCGTTTCAGATCTTCTTCCAGTTTTTTGGTAAATTTTACTTCTTTGGGGTGGCGGCTGTCCTCGTATTCCCCGTCGATGCGGTATGTGGTGACCTCGAAATTCTCCTTATTCAGACGCACCGTAACCGTACCGTGCTGTATGCCCGTATCTATGGTGCGTTCGAATATCTGCTTCACCTGAAAAGGAGTCGCAGACGTGGTGATATCCCAGTCTCCCGGCTCCTTTCCCAAGATAGAATCCCGGACACAGCCGCCTACGGCAAAGGCTTCATGGCCCTGTGCCGCCAGTGTTTGCAAAATCGTGCTTACTTTTGCAGGCAGTTGTATCTTCATATTCAATTACTCCTATATGATTCTCTTACTTTTCCTTATTATAGTTGATTTTTACCTGGATAAACCGGAACTAAATTTTTAATACGCTTTGCCCCAGTATACCATGGTTTTTGCGGGTTTTCCGCAGCATACGCAGGTGTCCGCGATATGCTCCTGCTCGAAAGGCATGCATCTGGAGGTGGCGGTGGTGTCTTCCTTGATCTTCAGCTCACATGCCTCGTCCCCGCACCACATGGCTTTGACAAAGCCAGGTTTGCTGGCGATCAGGTCTTTGAATTCCTCGTAGCTGGCTGCCTGATAGGTATGAACATCCCGGTGGGCTCTGGCACGCTCCAGCATTTCCTGTTGCATAATTTCCTGAACCTGGACGAGCTTTGTCTCGATCTCATCTAATGATACTACGATCTTCTCTCTGGTATCCCGGCGGACGATAACCGCCTGGTTGGCTTCCAGATCCTTCGGGCCGATCTCGATCCGGGTGGGGATGCCGCGCATCTCCTGTTCGCTGAACTTCCAGCCGGGGCTCTTATCAGAATCGTCTACCTTTACGGAGAAGGTCTTAGCAAGGCGGTCTCTCAGTTCATAGGCCTTGTCCAGAACACCTTCCTTGTGCTGGGCGATGGGTACGATCATGACCTGTACGGGAGCAATTCTGGGCGGCAGAACCAGGCCGCTGTCATCGCCGTGTACCATGATGATCGCTCCGATGATTCTGGTGGACATTCCCCAGGAAGTCTGGTGGACATACTGGAGTTTATTATCCTTATCCGTATACTGGATATCAAAGGCATGGGCGAAACCGTCACCAAAGTTATGGCTGGTGCCGGACTGCAGCGCCTTGCCGTCGTGCATCAGGGCCTCGATGGTGTAGGTGGAGTGGGCGCCGGCGAATTTTTCTTTGTCTGTTTTCTTCCCTTTGATCATCGGGATCGCCAATATCTGCTCACAAAAATCCGCGTATACATTCAGCATCTGGATCGTACGCGCTTCGGCTTCTTCTTCGGTAGCGTGAGCCGTATGGCCTTCCTGCCACAGGAATTCCATGGAACGCAGGAACGGTCTGGTTGTCTTCTCCCAGCGCACTACCGAACACCACTGATTGTACAGCTTGGGAAGATCCCGGTAGGACTGGATGATATTGGAATACATATCACAGAACAATGTTTCGGAGGTGGGGCGCACACACAGGCGCTCCTGGAGCGGTTCCATGCCTCCATGGGTTACCCAGGCTACTTCCGGCGCAAATCCTTCTACATGGTCTTTTTCCCGCTGCAGCAGGCTTTCCGGAATGAACAGCGGCATATATACATTCTCAACGCCGGTTTCTTTGAACCGCCGGTCTAATTCTTTCTGGATGTTTTCCCAGATGGCGTAACCATTGGGGCGAAGGATCATACAGCCTTTTACATTGGAATATTCTATCAGCTCCGCTTTTTTTACTACATCGGTGTACCATTGCGCAAAATCTTCCTCCATGGAGGTGATGGCTTCCACCAGTTTCTTTTCTTTCGCCATGATCTTTTCTCCTTTATAAGTTCTCCTTCCTTTAATTATTACTATCCGTTAAGATTTGTCAAGTTCTTTCAAAAGAAATTGATGCGTTTTTGTTATCATTTATGATTAACTTTGGTAAGTGGGGAGTATTTGACAAAGGGTCGGGATGGGAGGGATGGGGTACGAACCTTAGTATAATGGGAAAGGGGACATGTCCATTTCGGTTTGGCCATGTCCCCTTTTGTCATTCAGTATAGACTGGCTGCATCACAGCCTGTGATGATTCTTATACCAGCTCATAGAGGCCCGGTTCTGCATTTTTCCATTGTGTAAAGACCCTGCTCGTCCAGGACTTTTCTATTATCCTTGTATGTATAACCCATTTTTTAAAATTGGCAGACGGTTATGGATGCGCCGATTTCTATTCGCTTGGCTCTCCGAAACGGCTCATCCTGCTCCAATGTATCAATGATAATTCTTCCAATGCCCTGCCCCTGGTATTCCGGAAAAACAAAGATGGTCACCAAACCGCATTCCTTCAAACTTCCATCCAGACTTTTAATAGACCGGTGCCTATAAGGTTAGGACGACTTTTTTGTCAAAATATCTCCGGATCTATTCCTGCGGTCCGGCCGTCTTATGCTTGGAAAGCGGCATAACGTGAATATTAGCGCGCTGCTCATTCTCTGCCCAGTAGATATCGTCTGCCATCTTGGCTTCCGGATTGAACTCCACACCTTCGAAGATATGCTTCACAAAGGTTTTGTATCCGGCCCGGTCGATCAGATGGCCGCCATGCAGGTATTCCGGTTTGTAATCCAGAGCCCAGGCGGAGAATTTCTGCCAGTTGGCGAACATGCCCAGCAGCACATCTTCCGTCACCCAGTTCAGGAACAGCTTCCCGGCACGGGGATTCTGCTT